>JAGNPC010000041.1 GCA_017989795.1 Paludibacter sp.
AACTGAGGTTAAATCACTACTTTTGTGTGAGACCTTGGAATTCATTGTTTTCATTATAACTGATTGGTAGTCAGCTATAAAGATACAAAATTTCAAGGTCTTTACCAAATAAAATGATGCTTATTTTGTTGATAATCAAATAATTATATCGCTATATAATTTTTGTCATGTACTAAAGTAATTTATTTCAATTGGTGATTTTTTTCCGATGACACATGGCATAACCAATGTATGTACTCCATTATGTAGCATTACGTCGGTATTTCTTTTTAATATTCCAATGCTCTTCTTGCTTTCAGTTATCGACCTACATGTTGTTCTTTGTCAAGTTCGGTCATAACTTCGTCCACTGTCATTTCATTTTCAATAGTTTCAATTTTGGTAAAGGACTGTTTGCCAACCTGTATGATTTTTTTTTGCTGAACATTGGTGAGTGTTTATATTTGGGTGGTTCATTCCGTGTTGTCGCCAGGCGTATTTTTTTATTACGATAAAGTATCCCGATCACAGGAGGTTGTATTAAAGATGCTCAAAGATTACAAAGGAGCTTTACAAACCAATGGCTATGCTGCCTATAGTATATTCGAAGAAAAACAAGGCGTACTTCCGCTTGGTTGTATGGGTCACGTAAGAAGAAAATTTGAAACCGCACTGGCTACTATGCCCGAAGCAAAACAAGCCCTTGATTATATTGCACTGCTTTATATACTAGAAGGGAACCTCAAAGCAGATGGTGCGCAGATTACGAACAAATCCGCAAAGAGCGCCAAGAGAAAGCCTACCCCATCCTACAACAAATGGAGAGCTGGATGAAGCAAACCTATAACAATTGTACGCCAAAAAGTCCGTTGGGAAAAGCCATTAGCTATGCTTTTGGCATGTGGCCTCGTTTCAGCAGGTATTGTAAAGAAGGATATTTCAATATCGACAACAATGGTTTCGAGAATTCTATTTGTCCAATCACACTTGGTCGAAAGAATTACCTATTCTCTGGTAATGATAGTGGTGCAGAAGATAATTGTATTTTCTATACATTGTTAGGCTGCTGCTTGTAAGCTGGTATAGAACCACACAAGTGGTTAACTTCGAAATTTGATAAAATCCCAAAACTGGAAACCCAATAAGTTGGGCGGAACTCATACCGTAATCTATTATAAAAAGTCAAAACTGAACATCAATAATAATTCTAATGTTAGTCCGTTTTTTGCGAAACATTACGGCTAATTTGGAATTCTTAAAATAAAAAGAGGCTGTCTCAGTTTTGAGACAACCTCTTTTTTTGATATAAAATAAATTTAATTATTCATTTGCAACAGTCTTATTAGCAGTGTAAACAATTTTAAGTGCATATGCTCTACGTAATGCTTGCTTAATATCATTAATAACACCCATTCTAGTGTCTTTGTCTGCCTTAATAGAGACTGTCATTAAACTTTGATCACTTTCATTCATTGCACTACGTTCGCTTACAATAAAAGCTTCAAGTTCCGAAATATCGGCAAAAGCATCTCCCAATTGTATCCGTGTTTCCGAACCTACAGCCTTAACGTATTGAGCCATTGGTTTACCAACATAGACATAACGTGTTAACGATTTGTTATCCAACTTTTGTACTTCCGAAGCATAAGGTGGCGCCACTCTAACTTTAAATGTAATCTCCTTCATGGTTGTTACAGCCATAAAAAAGAAAAGGAACATAAAAATGATATCGGGTAGTGACGACGTGGCTAACTCAGGAGTTACTCTTTCTTTGTCTTTTCTAATTTTTGCCATTATTGTACCTTTCCGTAGTTTTTAGGCTCAGCTTCAGAAATTTTCTGAGGATAAGCTTGTTGAATAGCATCTTGTTGATCTGCGTCCAATTCAGCAAAGTATTTGTTGAATTTTTCTTTTGACAACTCATCTCTCAACTCATTATAAGCTGCAACCAATTCGTTTTGAACTTCGATATATGCTTGATATTGTGTGTCAACGTCATTTTGTAATGATATTACGTGGTCCTTGGTTACTTCCATAGTTCCAAGTAATGGTATGTTCATTGACTCTTTAACTGGTAAATGAGGATCGTTTCCTTCATTTTTTATGAATTCTTTCGCTTTTGATCGTAATTCTCTAACTTCCATCAATTCACCTTGAACCATCAATTGATTCTGGCTGTTAATTTTCACAATAAAAATATTGCGTTTATTAACGTCCACATCTGGAGCTTTCATATCGGGCGGCAGTGGCTGTGGAAGCCTACGCGCCAAACCGGTACTGGTGCTCATTGATGTTGTTACAAGGAAAAAAATCAAAAGCAAGAAAGCGATATCAGCCATCGAACTTGAATTAATTTCGCTGGTTTTTCTTTTTCCCATGACTTTTATATTTTTTTGTATTGAATAATCAATACTTGAATTACTTATACTTGCGATATAAACTTGCACCTACAATTGTTAGTCCAAGACCAACAAATAATGCGTAGGATGCGAAAATTAGCATATCCGAAAACTTAGCCCAAAAACCTTCATTTTCAGTTCCTTCGTAACCAATAATTGAAATTTTATCAGCACTTCCTAAAAACCATGATACAACAAAAATTAATACAAAACCCACTAGTGGGATTAATGTTTTCATTGCTGATGCAGGGCTTTCTTTTAATTGTTTGATAAAAGCAAATACAGTTAGGAATAATGTAATTCCGACAGTAAGAACTAAAAGAAAATAAGACCAATATAAAAGTGGGTCAGTGAATTTCGGTACAGTTAGAGCATCTTCTCCAACCATAAGCGCCTCGGAATTGCCTCCTACATACATTAGTGCGACTAAAATGACTGACACTATACCTAGGATTAATACCGAAAAGCCAGAAGTTTTTTCTACAATTTTAGACATATTTATATGTATTTAAAATGTTCGGTATTATTTTTTTTGGTGTTTAACAATGATATCAAGCAAAGATATTGATGAATCTTCCATATCAGTTGTTAAGGATTCAATAAGTGTAAGGATGTAGTTGAAGAATACTTGTAGAATCATAGCAACAACAAGACCGAATACAGTTGTTAATAGGGCAACTTTCATACCACCTGCTACTACAGTTGCCGAAATATCACCTACTTGTTGAATTTTATCAAATGCTTGAATCATACCTACTACCGTACCTAAGAACCCTAATGAAGGTGAAAGCGTGATAAATAATGAAATCCAGCTTAAGTTTTTTTCTAATAAACCTAATTGAACACCGCCATAAGATGCAACTGATTTTTCAACTACGTCGATACCTTCATCGTAACGTGAAAGACCTTGGTAGAAAATTGAGGCAACTGGTCCGCGTGTGTTGCGACATACTTCCATAGCTGCTTCAACACCTCCTTTGTTCCAAGCTTCGTCGATGCTGTTCAAAAGTTTTTTAGTGTTTGTTGATGATAAACTTAAGTAAAGAATTCGTTCAATACATAAAGCCAAACCTACGATAAGACAGAAAGCGATAGGAGCCATCCATCCAGCACCACCTTCAATAAACTTTTGTTTTAAACCTTTGTGCATACCACCTTCTTCTGCTACAGCAGGAGCTGCTTCAGTTGTTTGTGTTGAATCTGAAACGGCTGAGTCAGAAACTGCAGCTGTTTGTGCAGTTGCAGTAGAATCTTGTGCTACCACATTTAGAGTGCTTCCAAAGCTAAAAATCGCTACGATTGATAAGATTGCAAATACCTTTTTCATTTTTCTTTTTTTTTTTGAGTTGTAAATTATTTATTTTGTTTGTTATCAGCCTATTCACATGAGCTGCGGAGAGGAAGAGATTCGAACTCTCGATACCCTTTGGGGGTATACACGCTTTCCAGGCGTGCCTCTTCAACCACTCGAGCACCTCTCCAAAACATGGCGAAGATAAGAAAAATTTATGAATAACAATAGAATATTACAATTTTCTGTAGCACAATTACCCTAAATTCTCGTTCTTATCTTTTAGAATGCGCATTATTTAACGTATATTAAATATATTGCGGCTATTTTCAACACAAATTATCATAACTTCATCTCTGTGTAAGGAATATATTTTGGAAACTTTTTCGGCAATCAACATTAAATAACTACTCTCGTTGCGTTTTCCTCTATGCGGAACAGGTGATAAATAGGGTGAGTCAGTTTCAAGGACTAAATTGATGATTGAAATATCAGCTAATACTTCTGCTAAATCTGAATTTTTAAAGGTTACGATGCCATTAATTCCGAGTTTAAAACCTCCAAATGCCAGTATCTCAGAAGCCTGCTCAATAGTGCCCGTAAAACTATGAAAAATTCCAACTAACCCTTTGTTTCGAAAAGGCTTTAAGGCAGTCATTGTTTCGTTAAAAGCATCGCGCACGTGAATAATTACGGGTAATTGATAGTCTAATGCCCACTGTAATTGTGTTTGAAAGCAATGAATTTGCTCTTTGAGATAGGTTTTATCCCAATACAAATCCAAACCTATCTCTCCGATAGCAATGTATTTACGGCGTTCAAGCTCAGACTTTATCAAATCTAGCTCCGATTGATAGCAAGCCCCTACACTTGTAGGATGCAGCCCTATTGCCGACGAGCAGAAATCAGGATGACGCGCCTCGACCGACAACATGCGTGGTAGCGACTTGCTATCTACATTTGGCATAATCAAATGAGTTAACCCACTGTCTTTAGCGCGCTGTATCACTTCGTCGAGATCAGTATCGAACTCTTCGGCGTATATATGTGAGTGGGTATCAATCATGTAGCCCCCTATATCCCCAAGGGGGACTTTTAGATTTGTATCTTATGTTGTATAATAAGTTTTAAGCCTCCCCTGAGGGGAGGTTGGTGGGGCCGATTTTTATTCCCACTCAATAGTTGCTGGTGGTTTTGAGCTAATATCGTATACCACGCGATTAACACCTTTTACTTTGTTGATTATCTCGTTTGACATTTTTGCAAGAAACTCGTAAGGTAACTGTGCCCAATCGGCTGTCATGGCATCGGTAGAGGTTACAGCTCGTAAAGCTACTGCATTTTCGTAGGTGCGCTCGTCGCCCATTACACCAACCGACTGTACAGGCAACAAAATAACACCTGCCTGCCACACTTTATCGTACAAGTTCCACTCGCGTAGACCGCTAATGAAAATATCATCGGCTTCTTGAAGTATGCGCACTTTATCAGCCGTAATATCGCCCAAGATACGAACAGCTAAGCCTGGCCCTGGAAATGGTTGACGTTTGATAAGGTGGTGCATCATGCCCATTTCGGTACCTACTTTACGTACTTCATCTTTAAACAATAAGCGTAAAGGTTCGCACAGTTTTAGATTCATCTTTTCGGGTAATCCTCCTACATTGTGGTGCGACTTAATTACATGACCTGTAATAGATAGTGATTCAATAATATCAGGATAAATGGTGCCTTGTGCCAACCATTTTACATCTTCTATTTTGTGCGCTTCTTCGTCAAAAACATCAATAAAGCCACTACCAATAATTTTTCGTTTTTGTTCGGGATCCGAAACGCCTGCCAGTGCATTGTAAAAACGCTCTTTTACATTTACGCCAATTACATTAAGCCCTAAATGCTCGTAATCTTTCATTACATTTTCGAATTCGTTTTTGCGAAGCAAACCATGATCTACAAAAATACAAGTAAGATTTTTGCCTATTGCCTTGTTTAATAATACGGCTGCTACCGATGAATCTACACCTCCTGAAAGACCTAAAACTACTTTGTCATTGCCCAACCGCGCCTTCAATTCAGCTACGGTCGACTCTACAAAGGAAGCGGGTGACCAGTCGCGTTTACATTCGCAAATATTTAGGAAATTCTCTAGTAGTTGCGTGCCATCTAACGAGTGAAACACCTCTGGGTGAAATTGTACCCCCCATGTTTTTTCACCATCTACTTTGTAAGCAGCTAACTCAACATCATCTGTACTTGCAATTTTAGTAAATGTACTGGGTATTTTTGTTATGGAATCGCCATGCGACATCCAGATTTGCGAACCCGATTTTATGTTTGTAAATAATGGATCATTTGCATCAATAAAACTCAAATTGGCTCTACCATATTCGCGTGAACCAGCTGCTTCAACATTTCCACCTGAAGTATAAGCCATAAATTGAGCACCATAACAAATTCCTAATACAGGAAGAGTTCCACGAATGTTTGATAAGTCAGCTTTAAATGCTGTTGGGTCATAAACTGAGAATGGACTACCAGATAAAATTACACCTTTTACGCCTGTTGAATCAGTCGGAAATTTGTTGTAAGGTAAAATTTCGCAGTATTCATTCAGCTCACGCAAACGGCGAGCAATTAACTGTGTTGTTTGTGATCCAAAATCGAGGATGATAATTTTTTCCATGAAATGAAATTTGTATGGGATGTAATTGACTTGTTTTTAAGTGCTGCAAAGGTACAAAAAAACAAAAAATTGTGCAAGTTTTCTATTATTGATTATTGTGCTTTCGATCCACGGCTTTTCATATCGTCGTTTTGGATACCTTTTTTGTCGTGTTTTCTGTTTGCTGCATCCTTTTGAGTTTCAAAACCGTTTTTTTACCAATACGTTCAAGCCATCTTTCACCATTTTTATATGCACCTTTTTTCCTTCTTGATAAGGTTCACCATCGTAATGAAAGGGGCCGTCTTCGTCGCGAAAAAGCGTTATTTCGTTGGTGCGTAAAGTAGAAACAAACAAGTCCTTGTCAATTGTTTTAATAAACAACTGTAAAGCTAATGTAGGAATGGCAAAAATTGGGAAGTTACTCATAATAGAGATATCCATCATGCCGTCCTGCACGCTTGCCTGAGGTGCTATGTAGGCATTGTTACCCCATTGCGAAGCATTGGCAAAAGTTATTACAAAAGCAGTATCTTTGAGGTCGATGCCTGAGCCAACTAAATGGTAATGTTGCGATTTGTAATTAAAATAACCCGTAATCATTTTTTCGATGTAGGTCATTACGCCGCGATTCTGACTTTTAGCGAATTCGGTACTCACGTAAGCATCAAAGCCAGTGCCGCAGGTACAAAAAAACGGTTGCCCATTTACCCTGCCGTAATCCATTTTTATTAGTTCCGAATGATTAAGTTGCTGAATGGCCGATTTAGTGTTCATGGGGATAGAGAGGTGTCGCGCCAACCCATTGCCCGACCCAGCAGGGATAATACCCAAACCTACATGCGTATCAATAAGTCCACTCGCTATTTCATTTACAGTACCATCGCCCCCTACAGCTATCACATAATCGTAGCCAGCAGCTACAAATTCGGTAGCCAATTTCTTCCCGTGACCTTTATAATCGGTAAAAATAATTCGTGAGTCAAAAACAGTATTATCCAACTCCTTCACTATTAGCTCTGGGAGTTGGTTTTTGTTATTTGTTCCTGAAAAAGGATTAATAATAAAGGCAATTTTCTTTTTCATTCTCAAAAATAATAATTTTTAGAAACTAGTTTACAGCTTCAATTTGATTGATGAGCGGGTTTGCATACATTTCAAGCATTTTACGCAACAAGAAATTGTCGTCTCTGTTATCGAGATCAATCTTGGCTAATTGCTTTTCGAGGTATTTTTCAAAATCGAGTTTTTGAAGCAGGGTATATTCCCCTTCGTACACACCTTTACCATCCAAAATATCGAATGCAATTTTATTATTAGTATATATTTCGTAACCGGTATGTATGTTTTTATCAATAAGTTTAGCTACAGAAGTAAAAAATGCAGCTTTGTTTTGTTCCGTTTGGCCTATAGCAAGCACCTCGGCGCTAATACAACCACTCATGCGGTAAGTTATTTTGCCTTTATAGCCCATTACGCCTGTTTGCATGTTTAGCAAGTCGTCGAGTTTCGACTTTTTAAAGTCGGCATTATCTCTTTTTTGCTGAAATTCTTTGGCTTTTAAATAATCGCACGGATCGTACTCATACGATATAGCTAGTGGACAGATATTCAAGGCAGCTAAATTTTCGGATATCATTCCCGTTCCGCCCATGTTGAGCATTTTCAGTAAGCTTTCCTGCGTGCGATCATTCGAATCTTTGGCTCTACCTTCGCGTTGTGCCAGCCAAATTGACTGCTGTTTTGTGTTGATAGTTTGAGCAATATATGCCGATAATTTTTGTGAACTTTCTAATACCTGTCGGGCGCTCAAACCACGTTTAACAATAAAACTTTTGTTTACGCGCACCAAATCTTCAATCCACGGAAAAACTAGGAGATTATCGCCAATGGCAATTTCTACCGTATTTATCCCATTATCAATTAAATTATAACATAATAAAGCAGAATCCAGAATAATGTCGCGGTGGTTCGAAATGTACAAATACGGTTTTTCCTTATCAATGTTTTCCAAGCCATGCAAACTAATGCCTGTTGTTAAATTTGCCTCTAGGTTCTTTAAAAACGGATAAATCATTCCCTTTTGAAAGTCAAAAGCATTGGTATACGAACTTAAACGTTCTTTAATAACTTCTTTCGGGAGCAATGGATAAACAGTGCTTAGTACTTTCATAAACTGCTTTTCATCCATTAATCGCTCCAGCGCAGGAGCAATTTCATTATCGCTGTAACAGCGTATATCATCAAAGTTCATATTGTATAATTTTAAAATTAATAGACATAGCAACAACAAACCGTATATTCTAACTCCTCTCTCTTACTTCTTGCCTCTTACCTAAAACAGAAAACTCAAATAAATAAAAATAACTGGTGCAGCAAGTAGCATACTATCAAAACGATCGAGCAAGCCTCCATGTCCGGGAATAATACTACCTGAATCTTTTATATCAACCGTACGTTTTAGTTGCGACTCGAGCAAGTCGCCAAAAGTACCAGCCACCACTACTATCTCCGAAAATAGCAGCCATTGAAGCAAGGTTATTTCGGGTATAAAAAGCGAAAACACATAGCCCGAAGCCAAAGCACACAAAGCACCTCCAATAAATCCTTCCCATGATTTTTTAGGCGAAATGCGCTCAAATAGGCGATGTTTGCCCAACGTGATTCCAAAAATATAGGCACCTGTATCATTAACCCAAATAGTAGCAAAAACGGCTATCATTATCAGTGGTTTGTATGCTGATGCATCGATAAAGGCAATAAAATTAAGCAGTGCAAATGGTAAAGCTACAAGCATTTGCCCCAAAATGAAATACGCCCAATTGTTTATAGGGTTTGGCTTTCTACGGTAAAGCTCCGATACCAAAACCACCACCAAATACAATCCATAAACCGAATAGACGGGATAGCGTATGATATTGGCCGCATGCAGGTACGAGGTGCCAAACAACATTACAGAACCAATAATTGCCATAAGATAATTAACATCTATTTGACCGTCAATATTGGTTAGCTTGTGAAATTCGCGCACAGCCAAAGCCGTAACTATCGAAAAAACAAGTACAAAAGCATACGAATGAAGCAATATAGACCCTATTATAATTAGCACAAAAACAAAGCCACTTAGGGTACGCATCAAAAAGTTATTCATATAGTATTCAAGGTGTTTTATTCTGATTGACAGCTGTGTTTTTACGCCGCAACGCTTTAAATGCTCGCCTCCTGACTGTCGACTTTTGGAGTGTCGTCTGTTTTTTCGGCAATAGCAACCTGTTTTTCCGTTTGTATTTCGTCCAAAATATCATTTCCTCCATTTTGAGCCATCAGCTCATCTTGGCGCGAAGTCCAAGCACGTTTTCCAAAAATCTTTTCAAGATCTTCGGCAAAAATCACTTCTTGCTCAATAAGCAACTCGGCCAATTTATTATGACCTTCGGCATTATCGTTCAATATTTGTTTTGCGCGTTTGTATTGTTCTGCAACAAGTTCTTTAGCTTCTTGATCAATAATTTCGGCTGTACGTTCACTGTAAGGTTTTGTAAACCCATAATCAGAGTTTCCACTCGAATCGAAATAGCTCATGTTAGGCATTTTTTCGCTCATACCATAATAGGCTACCATGGCATAAGCACGTTTTGTAACACGCTCCAAGTCATTGATTGCACCAGTCGAAATTTGTTTTAAAAACACTTCTTCGGCAGCACGGCCACCTAAAGTTGCACATAATTCGTCTAAAATATGATCTTTATTCGTGAGTTGACGCTCTTCAGGTAGATACCAGGCAGCTCCTAGTGCTTCGCCACGAGGCACTATGGTTACTTTTACCAGCGGATTGGCATGCTCAGTCATCCAACTAATAGTAGCATGGCCAGCTTCATGATAGGCTATCGACTTCTTTTCGGCAACGGTTGTGATTTTCGTTTTCTTTTCCAAACCACCCACAATACGATCTACGGCATCCATAAAGTCTTGTTTTTCAACAAATGCTTTGCTTTTGCGTGCCGCTATTAATGCGGCTTCGTTACATACATTGGCTATATCGGCGCCAGAAAAACCAGGAGTTTGTTTGGCTAGGAAATTTACATCTACCGTTTCGTTTATTTTAATTGGACGTAAATGAACATTGAAAATTTGCTTACGTTCTGTCACATCGGGCAAGTCAACATGTATTTGACGATCAAAACGGCCTGCACGTAACAAGGCTTTATCCAATATATCTGCACGGTTGGTAGCTGCAAGAATAATCACGCCACTGTTCGATCCAAAGCCATCCATTTCAGTAAGCAATTGATTTAATGTGTTTTCGCGCTCATCGTTACTGCCCATATTTGGGTTTTTGCCACGTGCACGTCCTACAGC
>JAGNPC010000042.1:0-1359 GCA_017989795.1 Paludibacter sp.
ATGTCAATGCACTCTACCATTTTTTGAATAACCTCGTCGGTGATAAGAACACTCGAATTAAATTTTTCGCCACCATGCACCACGCGATGCCCAACACCATTTATTTCTTCTAATGCTTTGATGCAGCCATGTTTTTCGCTCGTAAGAATACCTAAAATATACTCAATTCCCACTTGATGCTCCAGTATTTCGCCTTTCAACGTTACTTTAACACCATCTTGACGTGTATGTTTAAGAAAAGATCCTTTCATGCCAATTTTCTCAACAGCACCTGAACCTAAATCTTCATTGCTATTCATATCAAGTAATTTATACTTGATTGACGAGCTACCACAATTTAAAACTAATACCTTCATTTTAATTTCCCCCTAATTATTTTACGATGTTACCTTTTTCGTCGTAAGTATAAAAACCTTTGCTTGTACTTGTACCGTAATGTTTGGCGCGCGAAAGGCGCAATAAAACGGGCGATGGTTTATATTTTACGCTACCATACTCATCATACAGATTGTCGAGTAATTTTACGATTTTCTCTATTCCCATTTGATCAGCCGTACGGAACACCCCTTGGCGGTGTCCAAAACCTACCGTGAGCACTCTGTCAATGTCTTCGACCGACGATATACCTTCCATTAAAATACCACACGCCTCATTGAGCAAAATTAAGAACAAACGAATGCTAATTAAGCCTGCCGATTCCATTACCTGCACATACTCATGATTAATCAGTTTGGCAAACTGACAGACCTTGTTGTATGTTTCGGTAGACGTATTTAAGCCTGGAACAATTTCAATAATGTTTGAATCGGGTGTGTTCGACATAAAGTGAAGACCAATGCAACGTTCCGTATGTTCAAGTTCGGATGCCAGATCGGTAACAATTACTGTTGATACGTTAGATGCAATAATGGCAGTAGTTGACAACACTTTTTCTAATTGCAAAAACACATCTTTACGCTGCGCAATACGTCTTTCGCCCGTATTCATGTCGTATCGTATAGCTTCAATTACAAAGTCGCAACCGCTAAATGCTTCGTATTCAGTAGTGCCTGAAATGCGTGATAGAATTGCTTTTTTCTCGTTTTCGGTTAAGCCCCAGTTTTCAATTTTCTTGTCGAGTTTTTCACCTATTCGTTCGAAAGCATTGGCAATGGCTTCGTCGTTAATTTCCATAAAAACAACTTCAATACCGTTAAGTGCAGCCGTAGTGGCAATTACACTGCCTTCCTTGCCACATCCTACTACGCCAATGCGCGAAAATAACGTACGTTTACGGTTGCGCTTGCTGAGTCCGTAGCGTTCAATTGCTTCAATAATTTGTTCTGACATATTATTTTATTTTGATGCTTTTATTTTGAT
>JAGNPC010000042.1:1459-10656 GCA_017989795.1 Paludibacter sp.
CACATCCTACTACGCCAATGCGCGAAAATAACGTACGTTTACGGTTGCGCTTGCTGAGTCCGTAGCGTTCAATTGCTTCAATAATTTGTTCTGACATATTATTTTATTTTGATGCTTTTATTTTGATGCTTTTATTTTGATTCTTTATTAATCTTTTTTCATTGCCTGACTAGCAGTAATAGTAATCATGCGTACAATATCGTCTACCGAGCAGCCGCGCGAAAGATCGTTGATTGGAGCTGCCATACCCTGAAGGATAGGCCCTACTGCTTGAGCTCCCGAAAAGCGCTCAACCATTTTGTACCCAATGTTTCCGGCTTGCAAATCAGGGAATACGAGTACATTGGCGTGTCCCGCTATTTCGCTGCCTGGCGCTTTGCTCTGGCCAACGGCTGGTACGAGGGCGGCATCGGCTTGTAGTTCGCCGTCAATTTTTAACTGCGGATTCATTTCTTGTGCTAAGCGTGTGGCTTCAACAACCTTGTCTACTAGCTCGTGTTTTGCACTGCCTTTTGATGAGAAACTAAGCATGGCCACGCGAGGTTCAAATCCGGCAATGGCTACTGTTGTTTCGGCTGTGGATACCGCTATTTCGGCCAATTCTTTGGCGGTTGGATTTGGGTTTACGGCCACATCGGCAAATACCAATAAGCCATTTTCGCCATACTCGGGTGTTGGTGTAAACATAAGCATGGCGCCAGATACTACGCTGATGCCTGGTTTTGTTTTTACAATTTGAAACGCAGGGCGCAATACATTGCCGGTGGTGTTTAATGCACCTGCAAGTTCGCCATCAGCATCCCCATTTTTAATTAATAAACAGCCTAAATACAAAGGATCTTTAGCTTGCTCAGTTGCTTGCTCTAGCGTCATGCCTTTGCTTTTGCGAAGGTTGTAAAGCAATTCGGCATAAACGGCCATTTTAGGGTCGGTTTCGGGGTTTATAATGGTAGCCTCCGAAATGTTTGTAAGCTGGTTTTCTGATGCTATACGTTCAATTTCTTTATCGTCGCCAATAAGAATTAATTTTGCCGCTTTTTCTTTTAAAATAATGTCGGCAGCCTTTAATGTGCGTATTTCGGAGCCTTCGGGAAGTACAATGCGCTGAGGATTTGCTTTGGCGCGTTGCATAATTTGTTCTAAAAGTTTCATTATAAATGAATTAATGGGTTTTATGTAGAAGTCTGAATTGTCAGGATATTGAACTGGCTTATTTGCTACAAAGATAGTATATTTACCGCAAATTGCAATGTAGAGATAGCAAAATTGCAGTATTTTTGTCTTTGATTTGTCAAAAATTGCAATAAATTGAACAATTATTTAGTTTTTGTCAGCTTGTATTTTTATTCCTTTGCCTTGAATGTAGTGTGTTTTGGCCAAGTATGCATTTTTCAATGTAAAATTGTTAATAAAATAAACGTAATTCATTGTTTTTTTGTAAACTTGCATTTTAATTGATTGTGATTCACGGCAATGTATTTTTATGTATTTTTGCTGCAAACTTGCAAGAGGAATCCATACAAGTATTTTTAGTGTTATAAGATTAGTTTTTTTGAAATAAAGATCCAATGAAGCGATTAAAGATTCCGTATTGTGCTGATTTAAACTCCAATGAATTATCTAGCATAGTAAGTATATTGGCTGATAAAGGTGCTAGCGATATGATAGAGCAGGTTAACTGGAAAAAACAATTTCCATACAAGCCTTTAACCGAATTTAGTGTGTTGCGAAACGACACGAGTTTGTTGGTTCGTTTTTTTGTTCGTGGAAACATGCTTAAAGCGGTTTACAGCAAAGATCAAAGCCCCGTGTATCAGGATAGTTGTGTGGAGTTTTATTGCAAAGTACCTACTAGCGAGTATTATTATAATTTTGAATTCAACTGTATAGGTGCCTGCTCGGCCTCGCGTCGGAAAAGTAGAACGGAGGATGTACAGCGATTAAATGAGCAAGAGATGTTATCGATTAAACGGTTTTCGAGCATTGGACGTAAGGCATTTCAAGAAATGCAGGGTATGTTTGAATGGGAGCTGACAATAGAAATTCCACTTCAACTTATTGGTGTTGATAGCGCAAACTTACCTACTCATTTGATGGCTAACTTTTATAAATGTGCCGACGATACAGTTAGTCCGCATTACGTAAGTTGGAGTCCGATACAAACGGATGTCCCCGATTTTCATCGCCCCGAGTTTTTTGCGATGCTTGAATTTTAAATAAAGAACTTCTTCTCTTCGAAAACGAAATTACTCTTTGATTTTGAATGCTGAGTGCAAGCTGTGTTGTGGGTAATGCTCAGTTAATGACCCTTTTGTGTTTTTTGGCACTAAAATTGTGTTTATTCATTGTATAATAAAATATATTTGAATGAAAAACATATTCCAATTTCTTGTTGCAATGATAATTGTGTCAAGTATGTTCGCTTCTTGCGATAATTCATTAGATGGTGATAAAGATGCCCTAAATCCTTCAGCCAACTTTGATTACACTACAGTTCGCAAAATTAATTTGCAGGTAAAAGTAAATGATACCTATAACAATGTGTATTTTTACATGGTCGAAGTGTTTGATCAAAATCCATTTGCTACCGATACCACCGTTAATGCTATCAGTGTTGGTGTGGCTCGTGCCGATATGCAAATGCAAATCGACATTGTAGTTCCTACTCATGTGAAAACATTGTTTATACAGCAAACCGACCCCCTAAAACGCAAAACGGTTCGTGCTGTAACTATTGACAGTAAAACCACGCAAGTTAGTTGCGATTTTACGGCTAGCGTTGCTAGTTCGGTATCGAAGGTTGCCTCCTACAAAGTGGTGGCTGCATCACCAAAGGCTACCGACTATCCATTGCCTGCTACATACACTACCCTCAACAGTGCCGCTGTTACGCTTATGGGCGCTAATTACTATCTGCCCTCAGGTGTAACTAATAGTGCGCTTGACTATGGTTGGCTTGCTAATTCGCAGTTGTATGTGGCTGGAAATTTAGTGTTTAATTCAAAAAACCTAGCTTATTTCCCTGCTAATAGCAAGCTTGTGGTTTTACCTGGTGGTAGTGTAACATTCAATACCTCAGCCGATTTCGAACAAAATGGCGTTGTGGTAGCTGTGCACCCAAGCGGAAACTTACTTTTAAATAGTAAGGGCTCGGTAGGGCAGGGGTCTGTTTTAATAAACGACGGTACTACCCGATTCGTTTCCGATTTTGAAATTAGAGCCAACTCGGTTTTAACAAATAACAATTCGCTTACAGGTACTTATTTGCAACAAACCAACAACTCTACTTTTGTTAATAATATGAACGTGACCTTGAGCGATCAGCTTGTGATGAACTCCAGTACTTTGTTCGAAAATAATGGTAATTTGACTGTTACTAAAGCTATTCGCACCAATAATTTAACATCGGTAATACGTAATAATGGCAATATTAATACCGCCTATTTTGATATGAAAAACGGTGGAGGTACATTGCTCAATAATTGCAAGGTAGTAGCCGAAGATTTTGGTGTGGATGGAGCCCTAATTACGTGTGCAACGGGTACTATCATTGCTTGTCAGGATTTTTATGCCAATGGAACTACCATAAACTTAAACGGAAATGCCATACTTAAAACTTCGCAATTGAATACAACTACAAGTACTGCTATCGCTAGCGGGGTTACATTTAAATATAGTGTAGTAATAAATGGGATACCTTCAGGCACTGATAAACCCCTCGTTACAGTTTGGAAGCTCAACAATAAAATAGATTGGCAAGTGCTTGAGTTGAAAGGAACCATGGAGTTTGCTTTGGCAGCCGGACAAGCACCCGGAAGTAATTACTTTAAAAGCATTAGCACGGCTGCTAGTTTTGTCGAAAAACCTACGGTTTCTATCGCAAGTACTAGCTGTAATGATGGAGGTGTAAATGCAGATAATGGAACAGGAGTGCCCGAAGGTCCTACATTTCCGCTCGAAGTGTCAGAGCAAAATTCCTATACTTTTGCAATGGAAGATTTGTGGCCTAATTTAGGCGACTATGATATGAATGACTTTGTGTTTAGTATGACTAACATCAAGAAAATGATCACTAGTGATAATAAAGTGTTAAGCCTGAAATTTGACCTTAAACCATTGGCCTCAGGTTCGAAGAAAAAACTAAGCGCCGCATTACAGTTTGATAATATCGCTGAAAACAATGTGACCGTTAGCTCAACTAACTCTATAGCGCAAAAAGAAACAGGTCATTCAAAAGCCAATATAACTCTGTTTCCTACAGTTCATTCGTTGTTTGGACGTTCGGCGCCCGAAATCACAAACACCTATATGCACATCGATAAAGTGGCGACTCAAACTTATAGCTTTGCGGTGAATTTTGGATCGGCAGTAAGCTCAAGCGATGTTATTGTTAGTGCTCTTAATTTCTATGTCATTGTAGGCGATAATGTAGATGCTAATCGAAGCGAGGTTCACCTTGCAGGGTTTAACGCTACCGACAAAGGCATTGCGCATCCAACAGGTTACAAGGATACAAACAATATGGTGTGGGCTATAATGATTCCGGTGGTTGATTTTAAATATCCTACCGAAAAAACAAAAATATACTCAGGTTACAAGCAGTTTAGCAGTTGGGCATCGTCGGGTGGTCAAACAAATGCCGATTGGTATTTGCAACCTACACTTACTGGTGGATTGGTTTATAGAAAGTAATTGATTTAGTTGATTGGTAAATTAATTGATAAACACAGGGCTATCATTGCATTATTAAATGCGTGATAGCCCTGATTTTGATACAGAAAAATAGACATTAAGTTAAATCAATCGGAATGAGTGACGCATCAGTTTTTTACACTAAATGCAGGTTATTATAATAGTATCTTTGACCTTGTTCAATTGTTCTAATTGCTTTTTCGAACTCGGTTTTATCAGCGTTTTTTTGAATTAATCCCGAAGCACCCTCTAGTGCCATTTCCAAATTTTTTCTTCTGTCACCCTGTCGTGTTAGACAGAGTATTTTAAGTTCAGGATGTAAGCTAATTGCTAATTTAGTGGCTTGAATACCATTCATTGTTGGCATTTCAATATCCATAATAACCAAATCGGGCTTGTTAGTTTTAAGTAATTCAATGAGCTCGAACCCATTCGAAGCTTCTGCCATCACAGTGCCAATTTGCTCATTTTCAATCCACAGTTTCACAACTTCACGGTAGAGTGTATGGCTATCAACTAAAATAACATTAATCATAATGTAAGCTAAATTTGGGATGAATAACTCCAATGAGCTGAAGGATTCAATTTTGTTGTTGCTTTATTTCTTCTCGAGTTTTTTGCGCTCTATACCACTTTTTGTGATTATTTTCGCAATATAAACACCTCTTGATAATGTCTTTAATGAAATAAGCTCATCGCACACAATTTCTTTTTTAAGCAGTACACGGCAAAAAAAATCGCTCACTACGAACATGGCATTACCCTCAAAACCACTTATTTGAATGCTTTCGGTGGTTGGGTTTGGATAAAGCTTAATTAGTTGCGTCGTAGCTGTTTGTAAATTGGTGTTTTCCATTTTGATTTATAATCATTACTTTGATTGGGGACAAAGTTAATCGCTATTTTCGAAAATGTAGCAGGATTTTACCCCTAAAATTACAGGGGTAAACTCTGATTTTGAATGCGTGTAAATCCTTAGCGATCTTATTAGCGTAACGCTGCTAAATTGTTTTTAAAGGCAAACAGAATGAGGTTGATGGTGTTTTTTGTGTTGGTTTTTTTGAGTAGTGCCGATCGGTGTGTTTCAATTGTTTTAGCACTCAGAAAGAGTTTGTCGGCTATTTCGGTTACCGATAGGCCTTGGCAAAGTAGCAGTAGTACGTCGTTTTCGCGGGTCGATATTTGTGTTTTGGGAGTGCTTTCGCTCGTAATTTTAAGTTTATCCTTGTCCTGTTGTTGGCTAATGATATAGCGAAGTATTTCGTTCGAAAAATAGTTGCCGCCTAGGGTGATGGTGCGTATGGCATTTTCAAAATCCAGCTTGCCCGATGTTTTAAGTACAAAGCCAAGAGCACCAGCATTGACAAGTTCAAGGTAGTTTGTTTTGTCGTTGAGCATAGTAAGCACCAATATCTTTAAATCGGGGCGGCTAGCTACTGCTTTGCGAGTAGCTTCGAGGCCATTCAAAACGGGCATTTCAATGTCCATAATGACCAAGTCCGGTTGATGTTGCGGTAGTATGTTTAAAAATTCCTGACCATTTTCGGCCTCGGCAATAATCTGTCCTAATCCTTCGTTTTCAATAAGCAATTTGATGCCTTCGCGAAAAAGGCTGTGATCGTCGACGAGTATAATTTTTTTCATATATTCTAATTTATTTAAAATCTATTCTTCGAGTGGCAAAATAATTTTCACTTCGAGTCCCTCATTTAGGGCTGTTTTAAACTCTATAGTTCCTTTCATTATGAGCACTCGGTGTTTTATATTTAGTAGGCCTAAGCCTTTACGTTCATTTTTTACCTTGTCCCAATCAAATCCAATGCCATCGTCGGAGTAGGTTAATAGTATTTTTTTCTTTTCCTTATCGAGTTCAAAGCCGAGCGTTGTTTTTTTTGCGTTAGCATAATTTATGCCATTTTTAAGTAATTCAGTACTAATTCGATATAGCATTAACTCAACGAATGTGTTAAAGCGAATGTTGCAGTTCGAACTAAAAGCAATGTTGCTTTTTCCCGATTCATTCAGTTGTTGTATAAAGTCGGCAATGGCCACCACGTAACCTGTTTCGGCCAAGTACTGTGAGCCCAGTCCGCGGGCCAGTTCGCGTGAGGTTTGAATGGCCATCTCGATACTGTGATTCCCTTTTTGGGTAATAAGTTTGCGTTTCTCGCTGTCGGTAGTGTCGGCCAACCACTGAAAGTAGAGCTTTATGGTTGATAACAACGGGCCCATGCCATCGTGTATCTCGCGTGAGAAACGATTTCGTTCACGCTCTTCTACATCTACGGTTATGGTTAGCAGTTTGTTGTCGGCCTGTATTTTGTCGGTAATGTCGCGGTTTGATACCCTTACGCCTAAGTGTTGGTTGTCAATAACAATACACCTACACACATGGCTTAGCCAGCGTACTTCGCCCGAGCGTGTGATAATACGGAATGTGAGATCAATGTTTTGGTGTGATGAATTGTTGGCGCAACGGTCTTTTTTGTGCTCATTCCACAGTGCTTTATCATCGGGGTGCACTATGTCGTCGAGCAAAAGCGGATTGTCTACAAAATGATTCACAGTGTAGCCTGTAATTCGTTCCACAGATGGCGACATAAACACGATTTCATTTGCGGGGCTTCGCCAATACTCCCAGTCGTAGGTAAATTCGGTAAGTGTTTCAAACTTCACCTCCGTTTCACGTAGCGATTTATTGAGCGCAGTTAACTCGGCTGTACGTTCGTTGATGCGTTGTTCGAGTTGTTCGTTGAGCGAGTTTAAGGCAGCCTCGGCTTGTTTCTGAGCCGTAATATCCATGTGTAGGCCATACATCAGGAGGGGTTTGCCATCTTCGGTCCAGGTTTTCACTTTTCCTTCTTGGCGTATCCATACCCAGTGTCCTTTTTTGTGGCGCATGCGCACATCCACCCGATGATAGGGTAGCTCGCCCGAGAAGTGACGATTGAGCATTTCTTCGGCATACGGAATGTCGTCGGGGTGTGTTATTGCTTTCCAGCCATTTTTGCCCAAAAAAGCCTGACCTACTTTAATTTCGAATGGTGTATATCCAAGGTTTTCGGCCCATAAACGGTTGAACTTTATTTTGCCTGTTTTTACATTCCACTCTAGCGTGCCTACTTTGGCACCTTCTATAATGTCGGTGAGTTGCAGTTGCGTTTCCGAGAGTTTTTCTTTTGTTTCTTTTTGCTCTGTAATGTCATATAAAATGCCTTGCCATACAATTTCATCGGTATGAATTTTTCGAGGACACGATTCGATACGCACCCAAAGCGTTTTTTTAGGTGCTTTCATTCGGCCTTCCCAGCTGAAAGGTTGCATGTTGGTGCGGGCTCGTAAGTAGGCTTCAAAAAACGTAGGCTGGTCGGCTAAAGCTATTAGATTTTTTACTAAAAGTGGCTTTTTTAAAAACTCTTTGCGATTGATGCCTGCAAATTCGCATATTTTATCGTTCACAATTTCCACCTGGTAGCTTGGGTGTTCGGATGGCTTGTTTTTGTCAAGCACAGTTTCCTTTACACGGAAAATTCCTTCGGAATGCGAATTGTAAAACTCAAGATGTAGTTCGCGTTCGGCTTCGAGCTCCACTTGTTTTTGTTGGGCCTCCTGTAACTTGTTGGTAAGTTTTTTGTTCTCATTAATGAGTTCTAGGCACAAATCATGTATTCCGGCTGGGTTCAATAGGGCAAGCTCCGACAGTTGATAGTCTGACTGTTGGGCTTGGTGCAATGATGAATCGTTACTTTTTTGAGCCATAAACGGATAAACTTGTTTCGGCTGCAAAGATACATTTTTTTTATGATAAATAATCGACATTAAACATGCCGCATCAGTTCCGATTTCATACTTAGTTTATCAGATCCACCCGACTTTTTCCAAACTACCTGACCTTTTTTGAAAATTATAAATGTAGGTACTGCCTGAATGCCATATCTTGCAGCAAGAGTTTGATTTTTGTCGACATCGATTTTTAGCACACGCGCATTGCCTTGCACCTCTTTTCCTATTGCCTCTACTATGGGGCTCATCGATTTGCAAGGTCCACACCAAGTGGCGTAAAAGTCGATTAGCACGGGTTTATCACCATTTATTATTTGATCAAAAGTTTCCATTGGAATATTTTTTTATGTTTAAGATATAATGAAAATTGAACAAAAAAGTTGAAGCCGTTTTGTTACAACTTCAACTTTTTTGGTTAAATGCATCTAATTTTAATTGATTTCGATGGTGCGAGCTGGTTTTGGTTTCGCCTCTTCGCGTTTCGGAATAATCACGGTGAGTATTCCATTCGCATAATTTGCCTCAATACGATCGCCATCGGCTATTTGTGGCAAGGTGAATGAACGCGAAAACGATTGGTAGCTAAACTCGCGTTTTGTGAATACTTCACCTTCGTTGGTCTCTGTTTCGAGCTTTTTGTCCGACGAGATAGTTAGCAAATTGCGATTTAATTCAATTTTAAAATCAGCTTTTTCGAAGCCTGGTGCAGCAAGCTCTACTGC
>JAGNPC010000290.1 GCA_017989795.1 Paludibacter sp.
TAAACAGACTAATTGGTATATTGTCTACAATCTCGATTCGCACGGTAATGTGTACATTCAACGCATTTTCTCAAATCATTTAAATGCAGAAATCTAACGCTGTATACTTTACTTTACTTCCCAAAATACATATCCAACAAATCTTTTGCTGCAATAAACGAACTTTTCTTATCAGTCAACACATCGTTTTCAGCTTTCAGTAGCAATTCTTTTATTTTTTTATTCTGATAGAAATTTGATTTCAAGTGATCATTGATCGATTCGTACATCCAGTATTTAGCTTGCGAGGTACGTTTATGGTCAAAGTGTTGATTGCTTTTAGTGAAATTCACAAACTCTGTTATCATATCCCACACATCGGCTATACCACTATTTTCGATGGCCGAACAAGTCACAACCTTTGGAGACCAGCCCGATTCGGGAGCTGGAAATAGGTGCAGTGCATTTTGAAATTGCACTCTGGCTAAACCTGCTTTATCTTTGTTGTTGCCATCGCATTTGTTAATGGCTATGCCGTCGGCCATTTCCATTATTCCACGTTTAATGCCTTGTAATTCATCGCCAGTACCCGCCAACTGTATCAGCAAAAAGAAATCGACCATCGAGTGTACGGCTGTTTCCGACTGTCCAACGCCTACAGTTTCCACAAAAATGGTGTCGAAACCAGCTGCTTCACAAAGCACAATACTCTCGCGCGTTTTACGAGCCACACCACCGAGCGAACCTGCCGATGGCGAAGGACGAATAAAGGCATTCGAAGCTACCGATAGTTCTTCCATACGTGTTTTGTCGCCCAAAATACTGCCTTTGGAGCGTTCGCTACTTGGGTCAATGGCAAGTACAGCCAGTTTATGGTTTTTACGCATTAGGTGCATGCCCAACGCTTCAATAAATGTGCTCTTTCCAGCTCCAGGTACACCCGTGATGCCAAGTCGAACTGCTTTACCAGCATAAGGTAAGCATTTTTCAATTACTTGTTGCGCTAAATCCTGATGTTCGGGGAGCGAGCTTTCAACCAGCGTTACTGCCTGACTAAGTACAGTTCTATTGCCTTTCAGTATTTCGGACAAAAACTCATCGGCAGTTAGCTGTTGACGTTTTTCGCGCTTTTGGCGATACGGATTCACGCTAGGTGCCGACGATACTCCTTCGTTTACAGCTAAGCCTTTGAAGTGTGGGTCATTTTCGGGATGTTTATTTGTATAGTGCACGATGTTCAGAATTTAAAGTAAGTGGAAATTGTACAAACAAAAAAGCCGGGAAAATAGTTGACCCGACTTGTACTTAAAATTGTTTTTTAGCTTTTCACTTTCCAGTTCAAAACTACAATTAATATAGAATTGTCAGGGTCGTTTGTTTGTATCGTAATTGGTTTTTTATAATCGCCCTCGGGTAAGTTTTTTGTATCTAAATTGAACGAAAGAAATCCACTTTTACCGCTGTGTACACTCAGTTTGCTTTGGTCTACTTTTACTTCGCGGTTGTTATTGATAATGCGTCGAACTTCGAGCGTACTCAAACCTTTGTTGCTGATGCGAAATTTTGCATTTTTTTTGGAGCCTGCTTTCAGATCGCCAAATGTTACCGAGCGGGTTGGAGTTTCAACTATGGGTGCTTTGCGGCGTTGATCGGGGGTGAGTTTGCCGAAATCTTCGATTATATTCGAATAAAATTTCAAAGCGTTTTCTTCTGTAAATTTCCGTTGTCCATTTATAACTATATATGCATCGTTGTTTATTGGACCCCACAAGTTTGTTTGGGTTGAGTTGAAAGTGAAGGTTATTTTGCCTTCATCTTTGGGTTTCAATACATCAGGACTAATAATTGCCGTAATGTGAACAGGTAAATTCTCGACCATCACTCGTATTGGGTTCGAACCACTATTCTGTATTTCCACTGTGCGTTGAAGTGTTCGACCTTTTTCGATATTGTTAAACTGAACGGCTTTGGCGCTCAAACGTAAATCGTTGATGGCTACTGGTAAACGTGAATCGCTGCTTTGTGCCGTTGATTTTGGAATTACATCGCCACGAATAATAAGATTGACCTGCTCCTCGGTAGCGTTACTGTATACAGTTATTGATTTTGTAAATGCACCTGGCCTTCCTAATGGGTTGTATGTAACTTCGATAGTACCTTTTTTACCAGGCGCAATAGGTTCTTTGGTCCATATTGGTGTGGTACAACCGCAAGATGCTTGCACTCTATTTACAACCATAGGTGCATTTCCTTTGTTGGTAAAAACAAATACAAAGGTGGCTTTACCACCGTCTTCGTCTATTTTTCCAAAATCATGATTGTTTTTTTCAAATACAATAACTGGTTTTTGGGCTGCTATAAATGCGCTGAAAACGAGTGCTATAAATAACAAATTCAATTTTTTCATGCTTTTTATATTTTAAATTATTGATGAATAATACGGCATTTAAATAATACTGTTTGCAAAAGTATAAAAAAATGCATCGAAAGTTTTTTAATCACTCCATTCTATTGTATAAATATCGTTAAATATTGATAGTTGCGTCGAGCTGTTTTACTTTCTTGTTGGTTTCCGACGATTAAAGTGTCCTTTTCCGGTTGCAAATTTTTTGTGTCCAAACTTATGTTTTTCGGGTTCAAAAGCAGGTGCTTCGCCAAGTTCGGCAGGTAAAGGAATTTTAAAAATGTCTTTTTCCAAAAATAATTCTATTTGTCGGAATTTGTATTGTTCCTCCACCGATACAAAGGTAATTGACATGCCTTCGGCTTTAGCACGTGCCGTACGACCAATGCGGTGCACATAATCTTCGGCATCGTGAGGTACATCGTAGTTTATAACTAGCGATATATCGTCGATGTCAATTCCGCGCGATACAATATCGGTAGCCACCAAAATGCTTACACGATTATGTCTGAACTCATGCATAATATGCTCGCGTTGTTGTTGGTCTAAGTCTGAGTGCATTTCGCCCACATTTAAGCCCATTTGTTTAAATGTTTTGGCTATCTCTTTAACTTTTAGTTTAGAGCCCGAAAATACAATGACTTTGTTAGGCTCTTGTGCTGCAAATAAATGACGAACAATACCCGTTTTTTGACTTTCATTGCAAATATAGGCCGTTTGCATGATGCTATCAGGTGGTCGCGAAATGGCTATTTTGACTTCTGCAGGATCGTTGAGAATGGTTTTTGCAAGCTGACGAATTTTGGGTGGCATGGTGGCCGAAAACATAATGGTTTGTCTGTCCTTAGGTAGGCGATTAACAACCTGCATAATATCTTCAAAAAATCCCATGTCGAGCATGCGATCTGCCTCATCCAAAATAAAGTATTTTACAGCCGAAAAATCAATTTCGTATAAATTAATGTGCGATAACAATCGGCCTGGGGTAGCAATAACCACATCGGCGCCATTTTGTAGGCCTCGGCGTTGCGTATCCCAAGCTCCTGCATCATTTCCGCCATATACTGCCACCGATGAGAAAGAAGTGAAATACGAGAATCCTTCCATTTGTTGGTCAATTTGCTGCGCCAACTCGCGTGTAGGAGCCATTATTATAC
>JAGNPC010000291.1 GCA_017989795.1 Paludibacter sp.
TACCACGTCGCATTTCAATTCTGCACCAGCCAATGCTTCGTTCAATTCAGTAGCCAATGCCAAACCTTCTTGTAGGTTTTTGTTCATTTTCCAGTTTCCTGCAACAATGTTTTTTCTCATCTTTTTTTACTTTAAATATTTAGTTTGAAATAGTTAGTTCTCGTTATTCAGGCAAAAAGTCTCTCCAGTTCCAGTTCCCGACTACTGTCCCTTTTTTGAGCAGTACCAATCCCGGATTTGCTCTCACCATGGTTTTGAGCGCTATAGGGTCGGTTTTGCAGAACGGAAAAGTTACTCCGGTTTTCTTTTTAAATGCTGCAATTTCGTCGTCCGACGATGCGGTAAGGGCGTAAAATGCAGTTCCGGTCTTTAAAGAGGTTTGATAAATTACCTCTGCTTTTTTTGCTCCTTCTTTGGATGCCTTGCTAAGGTCGTACATGGCCAATAGGAAAGTGTAACCTTCTTTATAAAGTACATCTTCTGTAATGTCCACGTATGCCGAGTTGACAATCGAGAAATCATGAATAGGCGGTTGGTAGCCTTTGGTGATTAGCACCGATTTTTGATCAACAAACACCCAGGTTGAATCGCCCTTTGGATAATTTTCGAGTGTAAATTCTTTTTCGACTCCATCTTTTTTGTAAATAAAGGTAGTGGAGTATTTATCCGGAATTGCATCCTGTGGAACAACCATTGCGTTAGGTATGTTTACTCCGATTTTGTAGGGTCTGAAATCGATAATTGGTAAGTGACGGTAACAGTACACCGACAAACTTATTCCAACCCCGATAAAACAAACCAGCAATACTGTTTGTATCCTTGGAACAAATAATGGACGAATTTTATTGTAGAAAATTAGCAATAAAACTGCCAGAGCAGTTAGCACAATGTTTTTGTAGAAGGTAGCCCAATTGCTTATTACCAGTGCATCGCCGAAACAACCACAGTCCGATACCGGATTTTTGAGCGCGATGTAGAGTGTGAGTGGCGTCATTACTGCCATAAAGAGCAGCGCCAGTAGGATGGATAGTTTAAGCTTTACCTTAAATATAAGATTGAGACCAATCAATAGCTCCAATGTAGACAATGCCACGGCTACTCCAAAAGCAACAACCGAGAATTGCTCGAACACTCCGCCAAAAGCGCGTAGATAATCTTCAATTTTGTAGGTGAACCCCAGCGGGTCGATAGCTTTTACAAAGCCTGAAAATACGAAAACTAAACCCAATAATATTCTGGCAATGGATAGGAGGATACTGCCTATTTTTTGTTGTGCAGGAATTTGCTTCTTGTTATTGCGATAGTTTCTTTTCATGCCTTTGCTGATTAATTTTTTGTTTCTTCCATTTTGATAAGTCCAAAAACTGCATAATTAATCATATCGAAATAATTTGCATCTACACCTTCAGAAATGAGAGTCTTCCCAAGATTATCTTCAATTTGTTTGGTGCGGTAGATTTTCATAAGAATCAAATCGGTATATGATTGGGTGCGCATCATGCGCCACGCTTCGTCATAATCATGATTTTTGTCCATCATCAACTTCTTGGCCTCCGAAGCATATTTAGTGTACAGCTCCACGCCACGTTCGTAAGTTAAATCGTCGGTTTCGGCGGTGCCAAGTTCCAACTGGATAAGCCCGATAATGCCGTAGTTCACAATTGCAATCAGTTCAGAACGAATGCCTTCATCTACTTTCGATATTCCTTTTATTTCGATGCTGCGAATGCGGTTTGCTTTGATGTAAATTTGGTCGGTAACAGACTGAGGACGTAAAATACGCCATGATGAACCGTAATCTTTCATTTTTTTTGTAAAAATATCGCGGCAAATGGCAGTTACTTGGTCAAATTGTTGCTCGGTCTGGCTCATGTTGGAATGCTATTTTTTTTGAATGGACAAAGTTACTATTTTTTGTTGAAACGAGCAATTCAAGCCGTTCTTAATCTGTTGTCAGTGCGGATTTTATTTTGAATTATTATTCATTTAAAATGGATACCTGCTTGATTGTTCGTAGTTTTTGATTTGTATTCTGTGGTCTACGTCGTAGGGGTGGATGAGCTCAGTAGTGGCAAATAAACTTAATCCAAACTTTTTATGTTGTAATAATTACAAATTGATTTAATGATAGTTTAAATCGATTTGTTTTTAAGCGTAACCATTTTAAATATAAGAGAATCATGAAAAAATCAATTATCACAGCTTTTTTACTGGTGTTTAGCATTGTGAGCATGGTTGCACAAAGTGCAAGTAAAGGAATTACTCCGACCGATAATAGTCAAAAGAAAGGGCTGAATGCGGTAAATGTAAAGCTGGCTAAAACGGCTTTAAAAGATAGTGCGGATGCTACACTTCGTAAAGGGTGGGATGGAACCGTGAAAGGAGGTAATGCTCAGAAAAGTGGTATCAATACTATAAATAATGGTATGCCAAATCGAATTTCGATGAATGTCACTGTTCCTAAACAAACGCAGGGTTCTACTTTTGGTGAGAAAGTGAACGCCGGAAAAATAAATATTACATTGGTCCAGGGTGGCTGTGTGGTATTATTCTCTTCGGATGAAGGATATTTGATAAATGCTGCGAATAAAAGTATCAAAGAGCTCTCTGCTCAGGAGTGTGTTACTTTTGGAGAAAAGGTAAATGCCGGTTTGCACGCTGCCGGTGGCGCGTTGGCACAGGGGGCTTCATTGTTGGGAGGCGCGTTGCCGGGTGGTGCAATTATTTCCGCTGCAGTTTCGAGTGTGGGTAATTTAGCCGGAGGTTCGGGTGGTGCAGCGGCTGCATCGTATGCTGCTACCGGAAAACTGGCGAATACAACTGCTGATAAAAAAGTTTGGGAAATTAAGGATAATGATTGTGACGCCGTACTTCCCTTGTTTGACGGCGATTATATGCTGGAATTTGTAATCGTAGAAAAGGCCACTTCGGGTTTGAAAGATACATTGAAAACTCAGGTCAGACTAGCATTTTCTTCAATAAGCAATGTCCTAAAAACAAAACATGATACTGCAAAAAACTCGATTAGTAACATTCGCTAAATTCGATTAAAACATAATAAAAATGATGATTTTGGGAGTGTAAAAAGCTTAAAAGTTCCTTAATTGCTTGGTAGGTAAGGTTCTTTTTGGTATATTTGTGCATGGAAAAAATCAGAATGAGAAATTTTACAAAGCTTTTAGCCCTGTTTTTGGTTGTGTTTATAAATGTTGGAGCAGCTCCAAAACTCGGGAAAGCAACCTATTATAACCATAAAATGGAAGGGCGGCACACATCCGATGGAGGAAAATACAGAAGAGATAGTCTTACTTGTGCGCATCTCACATATCCCCTCGGAACGATATTAAAAGTGCGCAATCCTAAAAATGATAAAACGGTAGTTGTAAAGGTAACAGATCGCGGGCCACATAGTCGCAAATTGATGATTGATTTGTCATACAGAGCTGCGTTGGAATTGGATATTGTACGTGCAGGAATTGCGCAGGTTGAAATTACTAAATTAGACTCGATGCCAGTGAATAATTTTCGAG
>JAGNPC010000292.1 GCA_017989795.1 Paludibacter sp.
ATAAATGCTTTTTTCATAATAATCTATTTTTGAGTTCAATAATTATCGGATGAAAAAGATGCAACCCTTGTGAAAAGGTCAAAAAAATCTCTCATTATAAAACAAATCCATTTATACAAAGTTTTAAAATAAATACATTTTTTTGCTATTTAGATTCAACCTAAACATCAAGAAGCCAAAGGTTCCTTTGAAACATTGTTGAAATATAGATATCTAAAAAACAAATATTTAACAATCTATTCAAAAGCAGTTATTAAACTTTTATCAGTTCACATTTGTTTACAGAAAAAAAGGTTACAACAGTAGACGATGTATTTTTTTCTAAACATTGATTATTTCATCCATCAAAATGCTTTTTTATGAAAACAAGAAACCTAAAGCACTTTAAAGATTTGGTAATTAGCCATTACGAATTCAGCGCTTGGGCACAAAAAGCAGTTGGGAAAAAATCAACACGTGAGAGTTTGCAATCTTTTTCCCTCGACAATTACCTGCAAATGTTTCATTGTTTCGACACTTACTGCTATATAATTGCCGATAGCACAAGTCTGAAATTTGTAAAATTAGGAGGTGCAATCGAACAGTTAACGGGCTACAAAGAGGAGGAGGTTTTAGGTAAAAGCTACAGTTTTATGCTCAAAGTACACAGGCTGAGCGATAATATCAGGGCGGCGCGCGGTGGAAGTATGTATTTTAATTACCTTTATAAGCAAGCACCTCACAAACGACCCTTTATCAAAGTAAACCGCACCCTCGATTTAAAATGTAAAGATGGAACGATAAAACATGTACTGGTGCAAAGCATTCCCATATTATTTAACGCCCCAATGGAGCCGGTGTATTTTTTGAATATTATTTCTGACATCAGCGATTTAAAAACGAATCGCGAATACACGCACTATATTCTCGACAGTTCGGATGACACACAAATAAAAAAAATACCGCTTCACACCCATATCAGCATGGACGTTCACCAAATGGAAATCTCCAAATCGGAACTTAAGGTACTGCGTCTTATGGCCGATGGTCTTTCGAGCAAACAAATCGCCAGTCAGTTATTCCTGAGCGAGCATACCGTTAAAAACCACCGTAAAAACATGCTGGCCAAAGCCGAATGTGATAGTTCCTCCGAACTGGTAAAAAGAGCAGTGACGGAAGGGTGGATATGAAAGAAAAAAACCGATGCGTTTAATTTTATTACTGTTGCAAAATTACCTGAAAATCGAAAGAGTTGAATATGGTAAATAGTATTTGTTTGTGTAATTGTTTAGTTGTTTGCATAATATGATTAAGAGCAGTAACTTTTATCATCTAAAAGAAACTGCTCTAATCTTGGTGGAAATTTAAGGAGGAAATTATGGCGCGAAAGCTACCCTAAAGCCCACGAAGTTAGCTATTTCGTAATACCATCCACTTCGACGAGCTGCCGACCTACACTCTGAACCAGAACTATCCCAAGAACCTCCTCGTATCACATGTTTATATCCTAATGGACCTCCTGCAGGATTGGTTTGCGGAGTCGTAGGATATGTATCGTACCCACTTCCACACCATTCATATACATTGCCGTGCATATCATGTAACCCATACTGATTGGCCGGATATAAGCCAACATTCTGTATGTAAGTTTTTTGTGTATCGGTGTTATTACACGAAACATAAGAAGATGCCCATATATAATTGGCTTGTAGATTGGTTAAGCAATCACCTGTGTTGAACGGCGTACTAGTACCACCTCTACAAGCATATTCCCACTGTGCTTCGGTAGGCAATGTACCGCCTACATGTTTTGCAAACTCAAAAGCTCCAAACCATGTTACATAAACTACAGGTAAATTTTCGTAACCAACATTTGCTCTCCATTGATTGTCGTAATAATATAAGCCCAATTCGTTGTATGCAGCACTAGAATAAATCAAAACCTCATTTGGATATGTACTATTTTTATAGATACCATCACTTCCGATACCATTTGCATTCAGAAAAGCTGCAAATTGGGAATTGGTAATCTCATACTTACTCATGCGGAAAGCACTAAGTGTAACCTGATGTTGAGTTTCATCTGTCCCCCGACTTATTTCACTCTCTGGGCTACCCATTATAAAAGTGCCCGCGGGAATTAATGATGTTTCAATGTCAAGAGGTTTAACTGAATCCATTACACAGCGCACATAAAAGCCACTGTACTTATTATCATTATCATCACCAAGTGAACTATGAGAATTGCCAAGATAAACTGGATAAGCAGAATGGATAAGATTGTATTCTGTTGAACTCCACATGGCTGTATAACTACCTTCCCCTCCATAATCATTACCTCGATAACCACCTCCTAAAGCCGAGAAACCACTTGAATTGGTAGCTCCTACGTTCGGACTGCTCCAACCAGAAGTGGATTTCATTTTTCCACCTGCTATCCCTCTTCCTCCTAAATAATCTCGCAAAACAAACCATTCTTCTTTTGATGGTAAATGCCAGCCAGGAGGAGCCACCTTAAGTGCTGCATACCAGTTGTACATAACACCATACTTTTCTTTATCGTAAACATAATAATAAGGCGTAGTTTTAGCTTGCCATGCATTTTCATCTTCAAGACCTACAGCAAAATCACTGGCTGCAACGGGAAGATATGATAAATTCTCAGCCATCCAGAATTGATTTCCAATTTTTGTAACTGCATAGTGTTTTCCATCTGCATCTTTACATTCAACAAATTCAAAATTAATTGTTTTACTTTCGGTAGGGACATCGGACACAAGCGTACAATAATTACCAGACTTAGCTTTAAATAATAGTAAATCTCCTTCTGCGTAATTAAAATTGGTATCACCACTTACTGTTTTAATTTTCTGAATAGAGTTATTTGTAGCATCAGAGAAGCTCCGATATTTAATTTCTGGAATACGATAGTTCGCCGACGAACTTACAAACCGATCAGATATTGAATTGTTTCCTCCGGTAATATTGATTATAAAAATACCTTGAGGAAAACGTAAGTCAAATAGATTTTCGCCTGACTGTAAATGTTCAGTGAACTCAATTAATTTCATTCCCTGCATGTTATAGGCACTTATTGTAAATTTCGCACTCGTTTCGGTGTCGAATCTTAAACTATTAGTTTTTGATAAGTCATTGTTGAATATGGTCATCCTAACAGGAGAATTCTTCACAGCTTTAATATCGGTATTTATATCAGTTAATTTCAATACACTTCCCGAATAGACAACTACCTCCGAACCCTTTGTCAAGTTTTGAACTATAACACTATCAATTATGCTACTAGCTCCTGAACCACTAAAATTGAGCGTATAATCAATTGCAAATGAATTGTAAGCGATTATGCTTAAAAAGCTGATTAGTATTGTTTTTTTCATGCTGTTTTAAATTTATCTTATTAAAGTAATTTTGAAATGAAAAACGATCTCTTTGAAAAATGTTTAATTTGCCGTATGGTTATAAAGATTCATCAATGCAAATCAAAAAGACACAACCAAATTTGATGTTTAATGAAATATTAG
>JAGNPC010000293.1 GCA_017989795.1 Paludibacter sp.
GTAATGACCACTTTCGCCAAAAGTATCTTCCAAGCCCATATTATCAAAAGCAACTTGTTTGTTTTTCATGCAAAATGCAGCCATTTCGTAGCCCAAACCATTGCGCGACTGATGGTTTTCGGCCACTAGCAAAGCACCTGTTTTAGTAATACTTTTCAACAAAGCATCCGCATCGAATGGTTTAACAGAATAGAAATCAATCACTTCAGCATCCACCCCTTGACTAGCAAGAATTTCGGCAGCTTCCAACGACTGAAAAACCATATCGCCATAAGTTGCAATAGTAATGTCTTTTCCTGGTCGAACGATGTGTGATCCTCCACACACAAATTCATCATTTTCGTTGTAGATATTTGAATAAAAATCGCGCAACAAGCGTGTGAATACGGGTCCTTTTGTTTCGATTGATAGATCGAAAGTTTTTCGTGCAGACACTTCATCGCAGGGTACAAATACTTTCATATTTGGCTATGTAGACATAAAGGCAATATCCTCTGTAGCTTGATGTGTAGTACCATCGATAGCAGCTGTAAGTCCACCATGCGACGAAAGGATTTTCACATTTAAATTTGGATAGCATATAAATGAACGTACCACTTCGAGCGCTCTCATTGTTAAAAACACGCCATATCCACTCACAATAACATCACGACCATCGGCGGCCATACCGGCAGCAGCAGCCATCGTGCCAAGTTCGGCTATACCTAGATTGAAGTATCTCTCAGGATATTTTTCATTAAATAGATATGAAAAAGTTGAATAACCGATATCTGATTCGAATACCGAAAAATCTTTATTTTGTTCGGCACACTCCAACATTCTTTCTGAATAACACTGACGTGTTGGTTTTGTTGCTTTTGATAAAACTCTTGTCTCCATATTAAAATCCCTCCTTTATCTCGTTTAACGCTATTTCTAATTGTTCATCGTTAGGTACTTTACCATGCCATGCTCTTACATCTTCCATAAAGCTAACACCTTTACCTTTAACGGTATCGGCAATAATACAAAATGGTTTACCCTTATTGGCTTTGCCTTGTTCGAGTGCAGCTAATACCTCTTCCATTTTATGACCGTTGATGCGAATAACTTCCCAACCAAAAGCCTTAAATTTGTCGTCAAGACGTTCCATAGGCATAACATCTTTGGTATAACCATCGTTTTGCAGACCATTATTATCAATAATTAAAACCAAATTATCGAGTTTGTATTTGCTTGCAGTATTCGATGCTTCCCAAATAATGCCTTCTTGAAGTTCGCCATCGCCACAGATAGCATAAACCATGTAATCTTTTTTAGTCATTTTACCTTCCAAAGCCATGCCCACAGCTTGCGCCATACCTATACCCAACGAACCCGAAGTAGCATCGATACCCGGACATTTACTTGCTACAGGGTGTCCTTGAAAAACACTTCCTAGCTGACGCAAAGTGTAAATACTTTCCATTGGCACAAAACCTTTCATTGCTAAACAGGTGTACCAAACTGGGCAAGCGTGCCCTTTCGACAACACAAAACGATCCCTGTCAGCCCAACGCGGATTGGCAGGATCAATTCTTAATTGATCAAAATACAAGGCGGCCATAAAATCAGTCGACGAAAGGGAACCTCCTGGGTGTCCCGATTGCGCTTTGTGAATCATTATCAATAGATTCGATCGTATCTCTTTGGCCTTTTCTTTGAGATAAGAAACTCTTTCTTCAAATGTTTTCGAAACTTCTGTCATATTTATATTTAAATTTTAAATTTATTTTCAATGCTTAAACTAGTTATTCAGGTACACCCACAAATGGTTTGTGTTTAGCACCACCATAATTCCACCACGGATTTTCGAACAATGGCGTTTCAATAATTATTTCTTGATCGCCCGATTGATAAATAGCTCTTGCTTTAACCTGATGCCATTTTGTTGGCATTTTGCTAAGTGCAAAATCATAGGGAGCGCTTGTTAATTTCTTTACAATTTTGTTATTTACCCACAGACTCACTTCTTTGATAGCTGGGAATTTTTTAGCATTCTGAACAATTACAGATACGTTTCCAGGCTCATTACTCCAATTCATAATCAATTTTGGTGTGCCTGGATAGCCTGTGATTTTTGCCAATAAGTCGAAAAAAGATTGTTTGCGTTCAGAAGATATTTGCCAATTGATAGGAATACTCTGAAAACCTTCATTGAACATGCTGTTCTCCTTTTCGACACGGAAATCAAAATAACCCCACGAAGCATAGTTTTGCACAGCCACTGACATATTATTACCGTATTCGCCCCAGCCCTGATTTAGCCAAGGTCTATCATCTTCATTGGTAACAATTGGTTTATTTTTATACACACTCATAGCGCGTACAGCGTCAATCATTTCTTTTTTCCGTTCCGATTTCAGCACTCCATTACCGTGTAACAAAACAAAATCGGACGCATCAACAACTGTTGTAAGCGGCACAGTATTACCTTTGTGTGATGTTCCAACATATAGAGAACGGCCCTCTTTTTTAATCGACTTTGCCAACTTAATGAGCTCATGAACATTCTGACATTTTAAAATGTCGTGATCATAAGCATCCACATCGCATTCATTATTTAGTTCAATAATTACATTGGTATAGCCTTTGTCGAGTATCCATTGAACTGCATTTGCGACAGCATTTTTCACAGCATCAGCATTTGCTAAGCGTTCATCCTGCCCAAAATAAAATAAACCAACGATGGGAACCATTCCTAATTCATCGGCTTTGTCGAGCACCAGTTCTAGGCGTTTCATAAAGTCTTTTCTGAGCGAACCATCGGGCGCAAAAGCTGAGTTATCCCAAGGTTGCGTACGGCAATAACCATACGGACAACCACCTTGTAGGTTGATTGTAAAACTCAACAAACCAAATTCGCGCCAGGTAGGCATCGCTTCTAAAAATTCTTTTGTATTACGATTGGCATCCCATTTCTCAGTGTCAGGATAGGCCCATTGTCCGCGTGTTTCGGGATTTAAGTCGTCGAATATACAATGAACCATGCGAGAATTCATCAAAAGACCTTCCACTTTAAAGGATTCTCCCTTTGTAGTGGTCCACGTACGCCCTTTGTAGGTAGGCAAATTATTTATCAAAAACTGATTCCCTTGTATACTTACAACGGTACTTCGTTTTTTATTAGCCGAATATAAGCTAATTGATAGTCCTAAAAACAAGACTAAAACTGTGATTTTGGAAATGAATTTCATTTTTAAATTATTATTTTACTAGTTTCTTTTTATTTCAACTTCGGGCTTCATAAACCACCAAGCTGCTATTGCTATTACTGATAAGGCAGCGCAGATATAGAAAAAAGGTTCATTGCTCCCCGTCCATTTAAACAAATAAGGATAAGCAATAATGGTTACAAATGCCCCCAAATTACCCGCCATATTCATTGTACCCGTCACGGCACCTGCATTTTCCTTCCCAATGTCGATACAAAACGCCCATGAAGGACTCAAAGTCATATCGGCACCCATAACTGCCATCGACATAAATACTACGGAC
>JAGNPC010000294.1 GCA_017989795.1 Paludibacter sp.
GCACTCACCACTACCTCATCGAGCGACATGGCGCTCTCATCCGTCAAAAAATTTAATTCAATTGTTTTTCCTGCTGATAAGACAACATCTTTTTCAACTGTTTTGTACCCCACACCACTCACTTTGATGGTCAGCTTGCCTACTGGAAGGTTTTTTAAATAATAATGCCCCGTATTATCAGTTGATGTACCAATAACCGTATTGTTTACCGTTACATTTATAAACGGAATATGCTCACCCGTTTTCGTAACTTTTACGTCACCATAAATATTGGCATCTGTATTTTTTTGTGCCAAAACCAAAATGCTATTAAAAGCAACTATCAATATAATTAAAATTCTCATTGATTACATTTTATTAAATTATTCATCCCTGATGGGCTCTCAAACTTCCAAACAATAAAAAAACAGGATTGTTCGGCCTGTGTAATTGCTTGTACGACTTTTCGAATAAAATTTTACTGCGTTAGTAATTTAACAAACTTGAATAGCTTGCTTTTAAGCGCAAAAAATTGATTTATTTATACTTGTTTTCAGTCTAAATTCCGAAACATTAAATGAATAAAACACCCATTCAATCACAAAAAAATGTATTCAATTTGTAAACATCAATCGTGCCTGATGGACTTTTTATGGTTATTATTTGTTAATAATCGAGGGGGGGGGTAGAAATATTTTCTACTTATAGAAATTTTATTACTTTTGCTTTCGATTTCGAAGAATACAAAACGCGAATGTGATATTCGTTCATTTTTTTGAGATAAGTTTATTTACAAACACATTTTTAATCTATCCCTTGGTCTGCGAAACATGCTGTAACTTTGCATGCTCTCCACTTACTTTGTATGGGATTATTACAACTTTTTTGTAAAACCACGCTTGTCCCATAAAATCAACAAAATCATTTTTTCTTTTCTTTTTTTGAATTCAGCATCGTTCTAGCTATTCCCTGCAGTTTATCCCAGCTTGTTCCGATATATCGGAAATTCTTTTATCGGGAGGATTTAGGGTCTACTTTTTAGCTCGGCTTGCCACCAGCAGCTAACTATACAGATGCAAAAAAGCCTTTGCGCAAGGCTAAACGACGAACTATGACCGACCAAGTTTTATTTCGTTACAGCGCGATTATAATTAACCGGATGTTTCATTTAACAATACACAAAGGCAAGTACAAAAGTAATCATTTTCGGGGACTCTATTACAGGGTATGCACATAATACGATCATTTTTAATACATTTAATCATTGTAGCGAAATGTGAAATATATTTTTGAGTTAAATTGCAGTAATAGAAAGTTTTTACCCACCCATTTATAAAAACATATAATTGGCAGTCCGTGTGCCAATTGAAATCAATTTACAAAATTATTAAAATTAAAAATTTATGAGAAAAAATATATTTAACATCGCAATAATTGCGATAATTTTCGTTCTTTCATCGTGTGATAAAAATGAACTAGCAGTATCAAAAAATAATGAACATAGCGATTATTCTTCTACTGTAAGCCAAAACAGAGTTATACTTGCTCAAACACTAATTGAGTCTTTAAATGAGAATACTCAATTAGCTTCAAAGATAATATCAGAATGTAATAAGCAATTCGATGGCGATAAAAATGTACTGTGTAGAAACTTATTTGAAATGCCAATCAGTAGTAGTAAAAACACTAAAATTAGTAGTATTTTAAATACAAATTCACAAATACAAAGAGTAAAATCAGCATCCGATAGCAACGATCTTGCTGGTAAGATAATTTGTCAAGATAGTTTACTTCAAATTTACTATTATACAGGAACTTCTGACAGTACATCAAATAATTTCGAAGGAATAGTTGTTATACCAGAGGATGTAAAAGAAAGAGACGGGAAAGATCTTTTGGTAATCAAAAGAGATGGTACAACAACATATATAAGCAGTGATATTGATCCTGAACATAATTATTTAGTGATTTCAAGAAATGAAAGATCAAATTTTGATAAAACTCAAGAATATAATAATATTGGATTGAGCAAAACTAAATCAAATACTGCTGCAAATGGAAAAAAAATGAAGATAACTAGAGCAACTTTTACATCAATAGATTCAAAAAGACAATTTGAAAGTTGGTGGGGTGGAGAACCTGAAGTTCGTCTTAATGTCATCTATGCTTATCATGATTCAAGAACAAACTCTTTTAAGGAACTAAGAAATTCAACATTTATGTATCCAGGCTCATGGATTAAGGTTAAGACATTTAAAAAGAATCAAGTAAAGTGGAATAATTCGGTTGTAGAATGTCCTTATTGGTATGAATATGAAGCATATTATGGTAGAAGGTTGATCTGGACTGAAGAAGATGGTGATACAAGTGAAACGGAGAAAAGTCAAACACACGAAGATCCACTTACCCATATTAAAACTGAGATTAAAGTCAAAGTTCCTGCTTCTGACAATGATGTATTAATATGTGATAGCTGGATCGATTTTAACAGCACACAGTCTGGTGAACAACAATGGGGTGCAATTAAATTCGACCTTAGTTTTGAATAAATTATATAACTTAAAAGAAGGTATCGGGTGAAGATACCTTCTTTACAAAAACATACAACATGAAATTAAAAACATTTCTCATTTCGCTTTTTATTACAATCTGTGCTAATGGAATAGCACAACAACAACAACAACTAATTGGAATCAGTTTAAATTCTGATTTTGAGAACAAGTTCAAATTTAAACCCGGTTTTGGTGTAATGTATGAATATCAACTTAAAAAACACCATGGTTTTGAAATTGGCTTAAATTTTAAAACAAAAACAGCAAAGTTCCTGATTTCAGGTTTAACTAACGAACCTTTTCTTAATACAATCAATGAGTTTTATCTGGCGATGCCTGTTATGTATAAATTCTATACGAATATTGTAAATCTATCTACGGGTATCACATTCGATTATTTTATTGGATGGGATGATGTAGATAAAGTAGAAGGACTGCGAACAATTTCCTATAGTATTGAACCTAAATTGAACATTGGCTGGGCTTTTAAGGTTGGTAAAACTATTAAGTTATCGCCAAAGTTTGTTATTGAGCCAGAAATACAAATCAATCCAGTTTTTAAATATGATTATTTATATTATGGAGCAGCAGTTAAGTTGAAATATAAGCTTTAAATGGGCAATTAATCAAAATGCGTAGCATCAGCTAACACAAATAAACACGCACAAACAGATCAGTTTGTGCGTGTTTATTTCGTTTTAAAGCTATTACTTTTAAGCCAACAACTTGCCCTGAACCGTCAAATGTATTCCATTTGTAAACATCAATCGTGCCTGATGGACTTTTTATAGTTATTATATGTTAATACTCGAGGGGGGGGGGGGGGTAAAAATATTTTCTACTTATAGATATTTTATTACCTTTGCTTTCGATTTCGAAGAATGCAAAATGCGAATGTGATTTTCGTTCATTTTTTTGAGATAAGTTTCTTTACAAAAAACATTTATAATCTATCCCTTGGTCTGCGAAACATGCTGTAACTTT
>JAGNPC010000043.1 GCA_017989795.1 Paludibacter sp.
GAGCTTCTAGGCAAAACAATCTTTGATTTTATTAATCCAATTCAAATGCCTTTAATTCAAGAACGGATGCAGTTTATTGCTATGACACCATTAAATACTGCACTGCCTTCTATTGAGGAAAAATTTTTACGACTTGATGGTACGGAAGTTGAGGTGGAAATAAAGGTTATGCCTATGCTGTTTGATGGAAAGCCAGCCGTGCAGATTTCTGGACACGATATTACGGAAAAAAAACAAGCTCACGAGGAAATCGAAAAAAATAGAAAAGAACTAAAAACAATCTATGATAATGCACCCGTTATGATGTGTGTTGTGAATGAAAATGCTGAAGTTTTATTCGCAAATAATGCGCTAAATACCTTCATTGATAATCCTGCAAAACTTACGGCAAATATTACTACTTGTGGTAATGTTTTTGGATGTATTAGTTCGTATGATGATCCTGCTGGATGTGGTTTTGGCGAAAATTGTTATGGTTGTGTACTCCGACATGCAATTGCAGATACCTTTGATACGGGCTTTGAACATAAAAATATTGATTATCAAACTATAGTTGTTCGAAATGATGTACAAAAAAAAGTAGCATTGTTAGCTTCTACATCATTAATTCAAAACGAAGGTGAAAAACGCTTGCTTCTGTGTATGAATGATATAACTATGAGGATTGAAGCGCAAGATGCCTTAACTAAAAGTGAGGCCTTGCTTCGTACTTTTATTGAAAACATTCCGTTTGGCGTATGGGCGCGCGATATGAATAATAGGGCAATTATTCAGAATAGTAAACTGGTTGATAATTTTGGAAGTATATTGGGTACTGATGTGGCCGAATATGCTGAATTCGAAGAACAAAATGCGCAAAAATGGTCTTTGGCTAATGAGCGTGCATTTAAAGGAGAAGTTGTTAATGAGGAAGTGTTTTATTTGGTAAATGGTGAGCTAAAACCTTATCAAAATATTGTTTTTCCTATTCAAACAAAAAACGAAGTGTTTGGAATTGCTGGTATCAATATTGATATATCTGAAAGAGTGAATTATCAAAAAGAATTACTGGATTATCAAACCCAATTAAAAGAGTTTGCGGCTCATTTACAGTCTGTAAGGGAAGAGGAGCGCATGGATTTAGCACGTGAGATTCACGATGATTTAGGACAAGTATTGGTAGCCATAAAATTCGATCTGGGTATGTTGGGAGTAAAATCCAAAAAATTCATCAAAGACGAAGCCAGCGAAGAATTTATTAAACAGTTTAAGCGTCTTGAAGGTTATGTGAATAATAGTATTAAAAGTGCTCGCCGAATAATGACGGATTTACGACCCGAGCTGCTTGATATGGTAGGTCTTGTTGAAGCATTCAAAGAGCATATTAATGCATTTAATGATAGGCAAATTATTAAATGTGAATTTGTTGACGATACGCAAGGCGTTGATTTATCTCCAGAAAAAGCGGTTGCACTTTTCCGTATTTTACAGGAATCGCTAAATAATGCATCGAAATATTCTGAAGCTACTGACATTAAAGTACAACTTCAAAGCTCAGAAAATTCAATTTCTCTTGAGATAGCCGATAATGGAATTGGCTTTGATATGGATATAAAGAAACGCAGTGATTCATACGGACTTACAGGTATGAAAGAACGTGCATATTTACTCGATGGTTCTGTTGATATTTGGAGTGAACCAGGTAAAGGTGTTCGAATAAGAGTGGAAGTGCCTCAATAGTTGGTACTTCTTACTCTATTACTCTATCTCACTTAATTCTAACCAACGCATTGTTTTTTCATCAATCAAGTCGTTAAGCACGCCATGACGATTTGATGCTTGTATTATTTCGTCGGTAGACAATGAGCCTGAACTAAGTTGATTTTCAATAGCAGCTTTTTCAGCTTCTAATTTGGGTAATTCAGTTTCTAATGTTTCAAACTCTTTTTTCTCTTTGTATGTCAGCTTTTGTTTTGTGCTTTTTTGTTCTCCATTGGGGGGGTGAGGCAGTTTCTGATCCTTGTTTTTTCCTTTTAATTCATCTTTAGCGTTTTGTGCTATTTCTTCTTCAAGTTCTGTCCACTCTCTGTAATCGGTATAGTTGCCCGGAAAGTCTTTCAGATTTGCATTTCCATTAAATACCAAAAGGTGATCTACCACTTTATCCATAAAATAGCGGTCGTGACTGACCACAATGACGCAACCTTTGAAGCTTTGTAAATACTCTTCAAGTATATTCAAAGTTACAATATCCAAGTCGTTGGTGGGCTCATCAAGCACCAAAAAGTTTGGATTTCGCATAAGTACGGTACAAAGGTGTAGACGGCGTTTTTCGCCTCCACTAAGCTTGTATACGTAGTTGTATTGGGTTTCGGGCGTAAATAAAAAGTGCTGTAGAAACTGTGATGCCGACATTTTTTTGCCATTTCCAAGATGAACTTCTTCGGCAATATCGCGTACTACGTCTATTACTTTCATTTGTTCGTCAAATGCCAATCCTTCCTGGTTATAATAACCAAACACTACTGTTTCGCCTATGTCAAATGAGCCACTGTCGGGTTTTACTTCGCCTAATAACATTTTCAGATAGGTCGATTTGCCAGTTCCATTTTTTCCAACGATACCCATTTTTTCGTATCGGGCAAAGTTATAGTAGTAGTTGTCAAGTATTTTTAAATCGCCATAAGATTTTGTAATGTATTTGGCTTCAAAAATTTTTGAACCAAGATAACTGGCTTTTACATCGAGTTGTACTTTATCATCGTTACGGCGTTGTTTGGCACGGTCCTCAATATCTGCAAAACGTTCAATGCGCGATTTAGCTTTTGTGGCTCGTGCCTGCGGCTGCCTGCGCATCCACTCGAGTTCTGTTTTGTAGATGTTTAAAGTGCGTTCTGTTTCGGTATTGAAATTTTCGATGCGCTCTTGACGTTTTTCAAGATAATAGCTGTAATTTCCATTATATTGATATAAACCATTGTGATCCAGCTCAAAGATATCGGTACATACACGGTCGAGGAAATAGCGGTCGTGCGTTACCATCAATAGCGACATGGAGGATCGTTTCAAAAAATCTTCGAGCCACTCCACCATTTCTAAGTCGAGGTGATTGGTCGGTTCATCTAAAATAAGTAAATCAGGCTCTTCTATTAGAACGTTAGCAAGCGCCACACGTTTTAATTGCCCCCCCGACAGTTCGCTTATCTTTTGTTCGAAGTTAGTAATTTTTAGTTTGCCTAAGATTTGCTTAATTCGTGTTTCGTAATCCCACGCTTTGTGCAAATCCATTCGGCTAATAATATCGGCAAGTTGGCTATGATCATCACTCATCATGCAGTGTTCATAGTCGGCAATAGTGCGAACAACCTCATTATCTGTTCTTAGGCAGGCATCAATGACACTTAAGTTTTTAGGAAAATCAGGATCCTGTTCTAAATAACCGACTCTTAAATCACGTTTAAACGATATTTTACCAGAGTCGTAATCTTCTTTGCCAGCAATAATATTGAGAAGCGTAGTTTTACCTGTTCCATTTTTTGCAATTAAGGCTACTCTTTGTTTATCGGAAATACCAAACGAAATATTTTCGAAAAGTAGTAAGTCACCAAATGATTTTGTAAGTTGTTCTACTTGTAAATAGCTAATCATATTATTTTTCTCTCTTTTTTCTAAAAATGTTTATTTAACTTGTGCAAATAAATTTTCGCACGCATCTTCGAGTAAATCAATTACATATTCAAATCCTTTATCACCCCCATAATAGGGGTCTGGAATATGTGTTGCTTGATTCTTTGTGCAGTAACTGGCCATACGTACAATTTTATTTTTATCCTCCAAAGTTATTGCTCTGTCGCATAAATCATCGAAGTTTGCATCGTCCATGGCCACAATTATATCAAACAATTCAAAATCTTTTTGAACAAATCTACGCGATCTACTTTCGAGTGAGTATCCGCGACGAACTGCATGCATTCGCATTCGTCCATCGGCAAGTTCGCCAGCATGATAACCATGCGTTCCGGCTGAATCAATGTTGAACTGATTTTCAGCTTTATCACGTTTTATGATATGAAGAAATATGCCCTCAGCCATTGGAGAGCGGCAAATATTACCCATACATACAAATAAAATGGATTTTGGAGACATTGGTAATTGTTATTTATTTCTAGTTTCGTGTTTCGAGTTAAAAAAACGCAAAACACGAAACACGAAACATGAAACATCAAATAGATAAAATATGAAGAACGCCTAGGAGGCTGTCGTTCACAGGTTTATCATCTTTTATGGCTTTTGTGAATGGTACATGTACTATTTCATCGTTTACAATACCAATCATAATGCTACGTTGCTCATCCATCAAAGCATCGATAGCTGCAACGCCCATTCTACTTGCAATAATACGGTCGTAAGCTGTTGGCGAACCACCACGTTGGATATGTCCTAAAATAGTTACACGCACATCGTATTCGGGATGTTCTTTGTGCATCCTTTCAGCTAAGCCATTGGCACCTCCTGTTATTTCGCTTTCGGCAACAATAACGATGCTGCTGTTTTTCGATTTTCGGAAACCATTTTTGATCAATTCTTCTAATTGATCTTCTTTTGTTTCACGTTCTGGAATAATAGCCGATTCAGCTCCAGATGCAATGGCACTGTTAAGAGCTAAAAATCCAGCATCGCGTCCCATTACTTCGATAAAAAACAATCGTTCGTGCGAGGTCGCAGTATCTCTAATTTTATCTACCGCATCAATAATTGTGTTCAGAGCAGTGTCGTAGCCAATGGTTGAATCAGTACCATAAAGGTCGTTATCAATCGTACCTGGTAGACCTACAATTGGCACATTAAATTCTTGAGCAAAAATACGTGCACCAGTAAAAGTTCCATCGCCGCCTATAACTACAAGCGCATCGATTTCTTCTTTTTTCATGTTTTCGTAAGCAAGTTGTCTGCCTTCGGGTGTGCGAAACTCTGCACAACGTGCACTTTTAAGAATTGTACCTCCTTGTTGAATAATATTACTTACATTCTGGGTTTGAAACTCTACAATTTCGCCCGAAATAAGGCCTTTATAACCTCTGTAAATTGCTTTTACTCGAATGCCATTAAAAATTGCCGCACGCGTAACTGAGCGTATTGCAGCATTCATACCTGGCGAATCGCCTCCTGATGTAAGCAATCCAATACATTTAATACCGTATTCCATCTTTTTTATAATTAAATTAAACTATTACCTTAAAACTAGTTGACTTTCAGGTCCCATATTAAATAATAAATCAATAATACTTAGGTTTGGATTAAACCCAAATTTCAAGTCGAAGACTTGATAGTAATTTTTGATATTAAAATCGAATACTCTTTTAGGGTGTACCTGCTGACGTAAATCAACTGAATTTTCCGTGTGCGTTTGATAGTTTATTGTATGTTCTATTGTTAACTCTGTGTCTAATAATTGTAGTACAGTGTATTGAATCTCTTGATTGAAATCAAATAAAAAGTCCCACTTTTTCTCATAAAATGGTTTTAAATCATCAGCATAATACTCAAAAAATGCGCTAGAGTTGTAAGCCGATTCTATTGCTCGCCAATGTTTAATTTGCCAATCGTCGTGCGTTGAAATTCGAACATCCTTCATTAATGTTTTATTCGTTTTCTCAACAGGAATGGTCAAAGCTTGTACTCCATTAGCTGTTAGTATACTACACCGGTTACGGTAACTCTGTTTTTCGTAATTATCATAGCATTCAACAAGTGTTTTTTTACTTGCTATCATGCTCGCATAATATGAAACAGGTGCTAAATAGGCCGACGAAACAATTAATTCAGAGTTGTGTAGCTGATCGAGATGTAAATTATCTTTCAGCATTTTTAAAGAAACGATTAAAGCGAATTTTACCCTCGAATAAGCCTTTGTCTTTGTTGAGCGAAAGCCAAACTAAAACTGGACGACCAACCACGTGATCTTCGGGTACAAAACCCCAATAGCGTGAATCGGCTGAATTATGGCGGTTATCGCCCATCATCCAATAATAGTCCATTTTAAATTTGTAACCTTTTTCTTCTTTTCCATTAATAAAAAACTTACCATCTTTTTCAACTAAGGTATTGTTTTCGTAAACTCGAATAATACGTTCGTAAATAGGATAATTATAACTATTTAGTTTTAAAACCTCTCCTTTTTTAGGAATGTAAATTGGCCCATAATTATCTCTACTCCAGTTTGTTTTAGCTCCTAGTGGAAAAACATCCCCAGGTATTGATTCTTCAATTATTATTTTAAGAACGCCCTTCGTTTTAGCTAACTTTTCTTTTGCTTCTTGGGTTAATGGAAAATGATAGAGCGGAAACTCCGGATTAAAACCCAACGAACGAATACCTTCAGCATATTCTACATTGTTAAACATTTTCCGATCATCAAGGCTAATTTCAAGCTCATCAAGTATTTTGTTGAGCGATGTGCCATCCGTTTGTACAAAATAGTTGTATTGTATGCCTGGTATTTCTTCCTGTTTATCACCATTTATATACATCTGGTTATTTTTAATCTCTATTCTATCTCCTGGTATGCCAACGCAGCGTTTTACATAATTTTCACGGCGGTCAACTGGGCGGTAAACAAGTTCGCCGTACTGTTGCTTATTCGCTTTTATTGCCGCACGTCCAGCTGCCATGCATTCGTCTATGCTAAATTCTTTTGTAGGGTTACTGTATTTTAGTTGATTCAAACCTTCGTTGTAGCAACTAATATAGTAATCAGGATTTTGCACATTTATAGCCACTGTATCGCCAGTAGGGAAATTGAAAACTACAATATCATTTCGATCGATAGAGTCAAAGCCTTTCAAACGTTTGTATTCCCAGTGAGGTTTTTCGATAAACGATTTAGTGTTTAATATCGGAAATGTGTGTTGCACTAGTGGAAATGAGAGTGGCGTATTCGGAATGCGTGGGCCATAACTACATTTACTTACAAACAAAAAATCACCAACAAGCAAGGTTTTCTCAAGCGATGAAGATGGAATTTGATAGTTTTGGAATATATAAGTATTTATCATATATACCGCTATCAACGCAAATACGATTGCATCTACCCAACCCATGATGGCTAAAACAGTTTTGTTATTCGACTTTTTCCACCATGTCCAAGGGATATAGTGAGAAATATAGGCATCGAAAACGATAGGTAAGCCAAACAACCACCAATAATTACCTACCCAACTAACAAATAATATATAGATTATTGACCAGAAAATGGCCTTAATCCATTGTCTGCGAGGTTGATCAAAGCGTGATTCTTGTTGTTCGTTCGTCATATTTTTATGTTGTTAATCTACAATACGTTTTGGATAAATATTTTGTACACTTTAAAACTTCATCAAATCCTGCATTCCTAAAAATCCTTTTTTACCAGCAGTAAATTCAGCTGCAATAACTGCACCAAGCGCTAGACTCTCGCGGTTTTTTAGTTCATGATGTATTTCAATAAAATCGACATCTGATTCGTAGCGAATTGTGTGTATTCCAGGTACTTGTCCTTCGCGAATTGCTTTAATTGCTATGTCGGTTGTTTCCTCCTCTTTATCAAGTTTCCATGCAGTTTTGCGATCCAAGTTTTCAAGAATACCTTCGGCTAAAGTGATTGCTGTACCACTAGGTGCATCAAGTTTTTGGGTGTGATGTACTTCTGTCATTTCCACTGAGTAAACTGGGAAATCATTCATGATTTTTGCAAGATATTTATTAACGGCTGCAAAAATATTCACACCTAAACTGTAGTTTGATGCCCAAAATAAGGTATAACCTTTTTCTTCAATTTCTTTTTTGAGATGTGGTAAATGGTCAGTCCAGCCAGTTGTGCCACATACAACAGGTACGCCAGCTTTAAATGAGCTACGTATGTTTGCTAGTGCCACGTGTGGAGCTGTAAACTCAATAGCTACCGAAGCACTTTTAAATGCTTCAGAATCAAAATCTTCTATGTTCTCAATGTCAATAACTGAAACAATTTCGTGTCCTCTTTCAATGGCAATTCGTTCTATCGTTTTGCCCATTTTCCCATATCCTATAAGTGCTATTTTCATCTGTTTATAATTGTTTTTTTAGTTGTCAGATGGAACTTACCATGTTATAATAATCATTACTTTGTGTGTTAATAATTATTTTAACATGGACGTTTCATAAAACTATTTACTATTTATTCATTTACAATTTACTATTTAATACTGCCCTGTACCTAATAAAACCAAAGTGCAAGCTTCTTCGGCAATAATGCCATTTTTGTTGAGCATTGTTTCAAACTCTAGGTTTTCGGTTCCTGGGTTGAAAATTACGCGTCGTGGTTTTAAACCAATTATATACTCGTAATATTCAGGCTGGCGTTGTGGTCCTACGTACATCGTAACAGTATCAATATCCGTAAATTGTTTTTTTTCTGTATAAATCATTTTCTCGAAAACTTGATCAGGGCGTATACCTACCATTTCAATTTCGTGACCATGACCGAGTAACCGTTCGGCTGCCTTATATGCATAGCGCTCAGGGTTGTTGCTTGCGCCAATTATTAATGTTTTCATATCTTTTTGTTTGATAATTATTGTCTGAAAATTAAAGTGATAGAAGCCAATCAAAAGTTTCGTAAATTTCGTCTTTAGTGGCTGTTTGATTTATTTTAATATCACCAATATCAGCCATAAGTGTAAAATTTATTTCTTTCGAATCGTTTTTCTTGTCGTGCGTCATGTATTCAATAAGACTTTCGTAATCGTTACAATCAAATGCATACGACCCATAGTATTCTTTACTAATATTGCGTAGTTCAGACAGTGTTTTTTTGGGAAATCCAAGTTTTATATGTGATAGATAGAGTTCGCACAATATTCCCCACATCACGGCATACCCGTGTAGTACTGGTTGATTGTGTTTGTACGAATGACTCTCGAAAGCATGCCCAAATGTGTGACCTAAATTTAAGGCTTTGCGAATATTTGCTTCGAGTGGATCTGCTTCAACAATACGTTCTTTAATTCTAAAACTAGCTGTAAGTAAGGGTCTTAATTCTTCAAGGTCGAATTTTTCAAGGTCGTAGCTCATTACTTTCTTCCACTCTTCGGGTGTGTCAATAAGCGCATGTTTTAGCATTTCGGCATAGCCCGAAATTAGATTTTTGTGATCAAGCGTTTTGAAAAAATCAATATTGATAAGCACTTCTTTAGCAGGTGCAAATACGCCAATTTCGTTTTTTAAACCCATAAAGTTGATGCCTGTTTTGCCACCTGTTGCAGCATCAACTGCGCCTAAAAGAGTTGTCGAAACATTAATATATGGTATGCCACGTTTAAAGGTTGAAGCAGTAAAACCACCAATGTCGGTAATCATGCCGCCACCTACGTTTATCATCAACGATTTGCGTGTTGCACCATTTTCGCTTAAATACTTCCAGATTTCAACAGCCGATTGTATGTGCTTGTTTTCGTCGCCATGTGCGATATTTATATAATGACATCCTTGCAATTTCGCTGCTTTTTGCAAAGCAGGTAAGCAGTATTTTTGTGTGTTGTTGTCTGTTAGAACATATATGTTTTCGGGTAACACATTGCCTATAGCTTCTTCTAGTTCGTCTATAAAATCAGTGCAAATTTTTGTAAGCTTATCACGCATCTATTTTCGTATTTATCTCACAAAGATAGCTATTTCTTTAAAAACTTAACTCACAAAAAGTTATAAATTCGCTCATTTTTTACTTCAATTGTCATATCTATTTCTATTTTCTTAAAAATTCTAAATAAATTTGGAACACATGAAAGAATGTTCATATATTTGTGCGTAAATTAATTCGAAGTGGAAAATAAACTAGATTTAGAACGAATGGATGAAGCCGCCTACACGCTAAAAGCAATTTCGAATGGAACGCGGTTGTGTGTTATTTCATTGTTATCGGAAATAGAGGAGCTTAGCGTTTCACAAATTGGTGAACAGCTCAAATGCGAGCAATCACTTTTGTCGCATCACCTCACTGATATGCGTGCAAAGGGAATTTTAAATTGTAGACGCGACGGAAAAAACTGTTTTTATTCCTTGAAAAATAAACAAATTGTACAAATAATTCATTGTATTAATACCTGTAATTGCGTATAATATTATTTTTTTTTGTTTTTTTATATGAATATATGAACGAAGTTTCAATTATAAATTATTTGATTAAGTATGAGTATTAAAAATTTTATATTAAAACATCTATTGAAGATTGTAGGAATAGTTGTAGGTATGCTCGGTGGATTTCTTTATTATTTTTACATTGGATGCAGTAGTGGAGCTTGTCCCATTACATCCAATCCATATATAAGTGTAGTGTATGGTGGCTTAATGGGATATTTGATTTTTGATATGTTAAAAAAAAAGGAGAAAACAAGTAATGAATAAGATTAAAAAATATTTTTCGCAGTGGGACTTTACAAGATATTTTAGATTGGGATTAGGTTTAGTCATGCTGATAGGTTATTTATCGACAAATGAAAATATCTATCTTGTAGGCGCTTTGTTTTTGTCGGCTCAAGCATTTTTCAACTTTGGATGTATTGGTGGAGCCTGTAGC
>JAGNPC010000044.1 GCA_017989795.1 Paludibacter sp.
TTACTGGGTAAAAACGGCGTTGGGAAAACCACAATGCTCAACCTGATAAGTGGTTTACTTTTTCCGAAATCGGGTGAATGTACCGTAATGGGTTACAGTCCGCAGGAGCGAAAAGTGGGCTTTTTGGCACAGCTCTTTTATGTGCCCGACGAAATTGTGTTGCCGGCCATGAAGTTGAACGATTATGTGCGAGTGAACAAAGTTTTTTATCCCAATTTTAGCGACGAACTTTTGCAACAATGTTTACGCGATTTTGAGGTGGAAGGCAACGAAAACTTAGCCAAACTCTCGCACGGACAAAAGAAAAAAATCTATATCTCGTTTGCCTTGGCATGTCAAACTAAACTTTTGCTCATGGACGAACCTACCAACGGTTTGGATATTCCATCCAAAAGCACATTCCGAAAACTGATGGCATCGGTGGCTACCGAAGAGCGTTGCATTGTAATTTCTACACATCAAGTGCGCGACCTCGACAACCTGATTGATGCCGTGGTGGTGATGGACAATAGCCGTGTGTTGCTGCAAGGTACGTTGGACGAAATTACCGAAAAACTGACCTTCAGGGCATTGGAAGATGATGAAAAATCGCTGTACGAAGAATCGAGTTTAAAAGGACGCTGGGGTGTGGTGGAAAATACTTCTGGTGAATTTAGCAAAGTAGATATGGAGCTGTTATTCAATGCGGTAATTAGCAATAAAAAGGAAATTGAACGGATTTTTTCAAAAAAATAGAAGCGGTTATGAATGAATCATTTAGTTTCAAGCGTTTTGTATCAATTTTTGAATGGTCTTCAACAAAAGATAATTTGCTGTTGCGAATATTTTTCTTGATTTTTTTTGTCATTCAACAAGGCTGGCTCAAATCTAAATCGGATTTGAACTCAATAGACTTTAGTAATTTGTACATTACCAGTTTTCTACTCGTACTAAATGTTTCGGTTTATCATCGAATAATCAAACGAGGCATAGATTATTTTTTACTTTTGCCAGCAACTGTTTTCGAGAAGTTTTCGTATGCCTTCACGACAGTGTTTATTGGTTCTTTTGCCTTTTCTTTTGTGATGTTTACATTGACCGAAATGTCATCGCGCCTATTTTTTTCGGTTTCGCACCAGTGGTTTGCTTTAGACTTGAGTTTTGCTATCTGGATTGTTTTTACAACCTCGATTTTATTTTTTATTCAATTTCTTTTAATTGAAAAATTGAAATCTATGGCGTTAATTATCGTAGTCTATGTAATTATTGTATCAGCCAATATTTTTATCGACAATTATTTCATCGAACATTTTGCACAATATACTTCCATTCGGTTGGCGCTTTACTCACTTCTTTCGGGAGCATTTATTGGTGCTGCTTATTTGCAATTTGTGAAATGTGAAGCTACGTTTCAAACTAAAACATCTGTTTTAAAATAAATATTTATGAACGAATCATTTAATATAAAACGGTTTTTGGCTCTTCTCGAACCACTGAGCTGGAAACGGCAATTGATAGCAATTCCTCTGGGTGTTGTGTTTTTGTCTGTTTTTTATTCCTTTTATCATTATGAATCATCCAATTTTACTTATGCAGTTGTATTTTTTGGTTTAATGCATCAAATGCAATTTAAATTTATGTCGAGCCAAAGCGATCTAGCGGGATTTATTTTATTGCCAGCAACAAATATGGAAAAGTATTTGGCTCTTTTCATAAAAGCTATTCTATTTCCAACCATTATGGTATTAATAATTTCAATCGGGATTCATTTAGTATCAATGAATTTTCCTGATTATTCTACAAAAGCAGTATTCAAAATTGATCTATTTTATAGTTCTATTTTGTTGTTTGTTATTTTGTTTTGTTTGAGGTTTGTGCTTCGCTGGAATAGTTTTATAGTGTATTTTATAATCTATTTTTTATTAATGATTCCGTTTATGTTTGCAAATAAATATATACATGATTGTTTCGGTAGTTTGACAAATTATCAATTTTATCTTGGTTCGTTTTATATCCTGTTATCTGCTGCATTAGTGTTATTTACGTTCCCAAAAATGAAAAAACTGGTATTGAATCATATTAAAGAAAAGGTGGATAAATTGTAAAAAAGAAAATTATGGAAGAATCATTTAATATAAAGCGTTTCAATGCATTATTCTTACGTTATTGGGCAGAGCGAAAAACAGTGCTGATGCTTTTAATTGCATTGTCGGTACCTATTGTATATTTTTACGAAACAGGGAATGGCCGTATTCAAATTGATGGAGGCTTTATAACGGGCGCTTTATCTTTTTTTCTGGTCTTGTTTCTTGTTGTTGCTTTTCAGAGTGTGGATAAAAAGGAACGATTGGGTTACTTTTTACTCTTGCCTGCTTCGGGTTTCGAGAAGTTCTTGTTTTTACTTCTTGCTGGTATTTTTGCTCCCTATTTATTTCTTCTTTCGGAGCTTTATTTTATAAAAGGAATACTACAATTAGTTCCGTTCGATAGACTTAGACGAGTTGAAGAAGTGGCTAATATGTCTGATTTTAATTCGTTTAAGGCTTTTTTTGCTACAAGTTTTGTGTTCTTCGTAATTATTACTATTCGTCTTTTGCAAAAAGGCGGAACAATTCTGAGAAGTATATTTATGTTACTTGGGGGCGTGTTGTTGCTTAGTATAGTTAACGATTTGGTTGTAATGAAGTATATTGGCGATTTGGTTAAAGCAGACCCTTTTGGGAAAATGTTTTTTACTACTAATGATAAATTGGAGATTGATGGCGGATTGTATGCAGATTTTTTGCCTTATAGTGCAGTGTTATTTGGATGTTTTTTGGTTGGATTGTTTTATTTGGCGTTTTTAAAATTTAGGGAATTGGAAAAAGGGTTGTAATTTGATTTAGATAAAACTGTTATGGAAGAAAATTTTAGCATACAGCGTTTACAGGCATTGTTTTTACGCTTTTGGGTGGAGAAAAAGGTCAATCTTATTGTATTGATTACCATTATTACTATCACTTTTTCGTTTTTAAATATATCAATAACGAATATTGAAATTCACCGTATTCCTGAGAAAGTGGCAATTTTCTCGATTATTGCAAAACTAATTCTACTTGTAGTCCTGTTGTCGCATTTGCATTTGGCTTTTTCCAAAGGTACGGGACGAGTTAATTCGAGGTATTTACATTTAGTACCAGCTTCGAATGCCGAAAAGTTCGTGTATCTTATTTTGGCAGGTTTTGTATTGCCATTTACATTCTATGTAGCTATTTTTGAGGCATTAAACTTTGTTTTTGTAATGCTAAAACTTTCAAGTACGTTTTCGTTTCAGCAATTTTTGTTTGCTGAGATTACACTTTTTGGTAAACAGGGAGGAGTGGAAACAATAAGTCTGGCAATAAAACTTTCTATACTTTTACTTTACTACCTTATTTTTCACTTATTTGTATGGGGACTTATTGTATTTAAAGAGCATGCAATGGTTAAAGTTTTTGCAATGTGGTATATTTCATTACAAATAATACCCTTTGTTGCACTTCAAATTTTTGATCAAAACTATATGTTGAATTTTATAAGTATATTAAAGCGTTATGCTAGCGATAGTCCTGCTAGCTTTTCACAACTTTCGTGGTTTCTGTTTGTTATCTTTTTCACATTAATATCCGGGCTTTTTTATGTCAATTACAAGCTGTTTAAACGAAAGGAAATTAAAGTATGAAATTTAACGATACGCAACCCATATTTGTGCAAATTTCGGAATGGGTTTTCGAACGCATTTTGGCACGCAACTGGACACCCGGCGAGCGCATTCCCTCGGTACGAGACCTTGCCATCGAATTGGAGGTTAATCCCAATACGGTAATGCGTACCTACGACCGCCTGCAATTGGTCGACGTGATTTACAACAAGCGCGGAGTGGGTTATTTCCTTTCTGAACAGGCTTTTGAGCTAGTTCTCAATATTCGTCGCGCCGAATTTATGACTGCCGAATTGCCCGTACTTGTCAAAAATATGCATCTATTGGGTTTAACGCCCGCTGATGTTGAAAAAGCATTTAATCTATACGTAAATCTAAAACAGAATTCATGAAAAAATCAAATCAATTAGCTTTGGGGTTATTCGGTGTTGTATTATTATTTTATATCTCAAATTTGATTTATCACAAAACAAGTTTCGAAAAAAACATTCATTCGTTTCCTCCGCAGTATGTGTTTGATTCGCAACAAAATAAAGTAAAATTGATTTGTATTATCGACCCCCAAAAGCAGGCCGCAAATAAAATTTCAATCGTCAAACAGGATAAATCCGAACGTTCATTTGTAAGCTTGGCTTTTGAAGATAATGAACAGCGCGATGAATTGTTTAATTCAATGACTTTCAATGCAGACACGCTTTATATTCATGCGAATACCGTTCCTATTCGTCATCCAAACTTAGCAAAATCCGAAATGAAACTTACATTCCTGAATGTAGAAAAAGCATTTTATAATGACAGTTTGATTTCAGAATTTTAAAATCAATAAATAGGTTTTTTATTCCTTTGGAAACACCAGACAAACTTTGTGTACAATAAAACAAATGGATTTTAGTCGATTTAAGTAAATTTGCGAGACAAAATCTTCTTGAAGTAAATTCCATATTGTAATCACAAACACAAATGAACTCAATCGTATTAAAAACCGGTATCGCTCTTTCACTCCTTCCTGCGTTATCGCAAGCCAAACAAGCACCCAAAAATGTAATTTTTATAGCTGTAGATGATCTAAACGATTGGGTTGGCTTTTTGGGCGGTCATCCGCAAACCAAAACACCCAACATGGATCGGTTGGCAGCCATGGGAATGGTTTTCGAAAAGGCCTATTGTGCAGCACCGGTTTCCAATGCTTCGCGAGCGGCTTTGCTTACTGGTTATCGAACCTCCACTACGGGTGTATATGGAAATGCGGAGTTTATGCGCGAGTCGGAAGTGCTCAAAGAGGTTGTAACCTTACCCAAATATTTTTCGAACAATGGTTATACCTCAATGGCGCGTGGAAAGGTTTTTCATCAGCCAATGGGCGAAGGAGCTGACCCACAATCGTGGGATGTGTTGCAAAACAGCGGCGGAAAAGCCATGCAGCCTAAAAAAGAAAAAGGCAAACAAGCCAACGGATTAGATAAACAAACCACTGGCGGTGCCGTAGTGCTCGACTGGGCTGGCGTGGATGTCGACGAAAAAGAAACCAACGACTATCTGAATGCACAATGGGCAGCCGAACAGTTGATGAAAAAGCACGACAAACCATTTTTCATGGCTTGTGGTATTTTCCGCCCTCACCTACCCTGGTATGTACCCCAAAAGTATTTCGTTCGTTTCCCACTCGAGTCCATTCAGTTGCCTTTGAGCAACAACGAAGACGATATGGCGGATATTCCCGAACGTGGTTTGCGTAACTCAGGCTTTGGAAAACCCGATCACGAATACAATGTGCTTAAAAGACTGGGCTTGCAAAAAGATGCCGTTCGAGCTTATCTGGCTTGTATCAGTTATGCCGACGATTGTATTGGGCAAATAGTTGATGCGTTGGAAAAAAGCCCAAACCGCGAAAACACAATCGTAGTACTTTGGGGCGATCATGGATGGCATTTAGGCGAAAAAATGCGCTATCGTAAGTTTTCAATGTGGGACAGGTCATGCCGTATGCCATTAATAATTGTTGCGCCTGGCGTAGCAAAACCAGGAAGTCGCTGCGAATCACCAGTAAACTTACTCGATTTATATCCTACCATGCTCAACTTAGCTGGCTTACCCAGAAATCCAAAAAACGAAGGGCACGATATTACGGCATTATTGAAAAATCCTGCAAAAAAATGGGATATCCCATCTATCACCACGCTCGGACAAAACGAGCACTCCATCCGTACACTTCAATACCGGTACATAGTGTATAATGATGGCACCGAAGAGTTGTACGACCATTTTATTGACCCATTAGAATGGATAAATCTGGCAAAAAATCCAAGGTTTGCAAAGCTAAAAACCGATTTGCGCAAGCACATTCCCAAAGTAAATGTTCCAAGCATTGGGTCTTCATCCAAACACAAAGGAGCCGAAGAAGGGCGCATTCTTTGGGATGAAATAGACAAAGAAATTATCGATTACAATAAATATCTCACATTAAATTAATTTCAAATATGAAGCGTTGTTTGCTATTATCAGTTGTACTTTTAAGTTTATCATACAGCCTACAAGCCCGTAACCCACATTTATTAATGGTGGTTCCTCCTGAATTGTATCACGATACCGAGTTTTCCGACCCAATGTTAGCATTGGACTCTGCTGGCATTCAAGTGACCATTGCCAGCACAAAAATTGGAACTATCAAAGGGGTGATTAAAGATTCCATTCAGGCTACTTTATTATTGAAAAATGTAAAAGTCACTAAATATGATGCAATTTGCATTATGGGCGGCAAAGGAACTGGCAAATACCTGTGGGAAAACGAAGAACTAAAAAAACTGATACAGCAATTTGAGAAAAAAGGGAAACTGATAACGGGCATTTGTGCTGGTGCTGTTTCGTTGGCAAAAGCCGGAGTATTACAAACAAAAAACAGCACAACCTTTCCCACTAAAGGCTTCATTGAACAACTCAAATTGAATGGTGCTATTTATTCACCGTCACCAGTTGTTGTGGATGGAAAATACATCACTGCCAATGGTCCCGAAGGAGCTAAAGAATTTGGAAAAGCAATAGCAAAAGCGCTAACCAAATAAACAGATAATAAACACCATATTTTTTAGCTATAAATTCAACAAACTCAACTTATTGGTCTGTATTGTTCTATACCCTTGCAATAAATAACAAGCAAATAAATTCTCAGACAAATAATCAGTACAAAAAAGCAACTATAAAATTTCCGAACAATGTAGATTTGCATTAAAATAAGTTTTTATGAAACAATCAAAATTCAAATTCAAAACCCTGCTTATTGTAGCTCTATTTCTGATTCCGGTATTGGTATACTTGCTATTAGCATAAAGTTATTCTTGGCAAGCCAAGCGGTAGTTAAATCTTAAAGCTTGCCCGAAAGGGGTACTCAGTTTCATTTTTTTTAGTACTTCTGAATAGATGCACCAAACATGCGTATAAAAACGATAAGCTTGTTTCGAAACTGCACCTATTTTTGTAGCAAATTACAATCATCAGATGAAACGAGCACAACAACTATCTTTTCACACACATAGAGATGTATATTGCAACTTCCTTCTGACAATTAAAAAAAACAATTATAAACAGATGAAACGGATTCAATTATTCGCTCTTGCATTTGTTGCACTGATCTTTTTCAGCTTTGCAATGGGCACCAACAGCAAAAAACCAGTTAGCAACCGATATGCTAACGGAAAATTTAAAGTAGCACCAACACCACCCATGGGCTGGAACAGCTTTGATGCTTACGACTGCCGCATCAACGAACAGGAGTTCAAACAAACAGTCGATTTTATGGCCAATAACCTATTGGAATTTGGATGGAATTATGCTGTAATAGATTATGTATGGTTCAACGATGAGCCCGGAAATTGGGATAATCCGACAAAACGATTTGGTCACCCAAATATTCGTTTTGGCAAAAACGGACAACCATTGGACACCATGGTGATGGATAACTTCGGACGCTTACTCCCTTCAGTGAAACGTTTCCCATCGGCAGCCAACGGAAAAGGATTTAAAGCAATAGCCGACTATGTACATTCAAAAGGTCTAAAATTTGGTATTCACATTATGCGCGGCATTCCTCGCGAAGCCGTCTACAACAATTTACCTATCAAAGGCACCAAATATTTCGCCAAAGACATAGCCGAACCTTTCGACACCTGCGAATGGCAAAACAACCTGTACGGTGTCGACGCCTCAAAGCCAGGTGCGCAAGAATACTACAACTCAATATTTCAGTTATATGCCGCATGGGGAGTTGATTTTATCAAAGCCGACGACACCATGTACCCACCCTATCACAAAGGCGAAATAGAACTAATACAAAAAGCCACTCAAAATTGTGGCCGACCAATGGTACTAAGCCTATCGTGTGGCGAGGCACCGCTCGGACGTGCTGAGCACCTCAAACAAAATGCTACAATGTGGCGCGTATCGGCCGATTTCTGGGATAAATGGAAAGATCTTAGTCACAGCTTCGACTTGCTAAATGCCTGGAGTTCACACGTAGGACCAGACAGCTGGCCCGATGCCGATATGATTCCTTTCGGACATATCTCAATGAACAATCGCCCACACGGACCCGATCGCATGAGTCTATTTACGCCACAAGAGCACAAAACACTCATGACACTTTTCAGCATCGCACGCTCACCACTAATCATTGGAGCCGATTTCTTAACAACACCAAAAGAAACAATAGACACCTACTTCCGCAATGCCGAAGTAATTGCCGTAAATCAAAACGCTAAAGATAGCCGTCAAGTATTCAAAAACGACAAATATGCCGTTTGGACAGCCACCGACCCCAAAACAGGCGATAGATATTTAGCCCTATTCAACCTGTCGGATACAGCATCCAAAGTTCGCTTCGACCTTGAAGACGAATCCCTACGAGGTACTTTTAAAGTACGCGACCTCTGGAGCAAAAAAGACATCGGCACCGTAAAAGGCACGCTCGAAGCAGACTTAGGCATACACGACGCCGCCTTATTTCGCCTTACACCCATAAAATAGCTTTCAAAATCAACCAATAAACCCTCTTGCAACTTTTTTTTAAAAGCTTCAAGAGGGTTTTATCATACTAATCAACTTCCATATTTGTAACTTGTTGAATATCATATAAATGCAGCGCGATTTTGTTACTTGCAGCATTCTACTCCCCTCTCCTCAAGGAGAGGGGTTGGGGGTGAGGTGGAAGGATAATAATTAAGAAAAGGGTTGCTTATATAAACAATTGATAATCAAGTGTTGTAATTTTACAATAATCTATTAAACAGCAAATTAGTTACATGCGAAAGTTTAATCATACTATAAAAATGAAACCAACAAAACTAGCAAACATCATACTCCTCATAGCAATTGCTTTTTCCGCACAAGCCAAACAAAAAAGCAAAACCTTCAGCTATCTGAACCCAATCCGACAAGGAATCGACACCAAAGGCTTACGCGACTGTCAAATCTTCAGAGACGGTAAAACATGGTACATGACCGGCACAGCCTATCCACACTGGGACCGACAAGAAAAAGACGGCCAACCACTCAATGCCGGCGTACCCCTTTACAAATCCACCGACCTCACCAACTGGCAATTCGTAAAACACATAGTCAATCGTCCCACAGCCAACAAATGGTACTACCGACGCTTCTGGGCACCCGAAATTCACAAAATCGGTCGAAAGTATTATTGCACCTTCAACTGCACCAATCCTGCAATCGGCTTTCAAGGACAATACCTCGGATACGCCGTAGCCAACCAAGTAGAAGGCCCATACACCGTTGTAACCAACGAAAAGCCACTCGCCAACGGCAACGACCTAACATTTTTTGAAGATACCGACAAAAAAGTATGGGCATTTTGGAATCGCGGACGCGAATTCGGAATCGGCTACGCACAAATCGACCTACAAACCGGAAAATTTCTCACCGAACCCACAACCGCCATACAACCCGGAAAAGTCGACTACGAGTACGATGCCGCCGGAAACATAGCCCAAGAACCCGGATACGACACACGCCCCATCCCCAAAGTAAAAAAATACCACGCCTGGGACGCCATCGGAATTGAAGGTGCTTACGTTATTAAGCATCAAAACACCTATTTCCTTTTCTATTCAAGCTGGACCCGCGGCTACGAAATAGGCTACGCCACAGCCCCAAAAATCACCGGCCCCTGGACCAAACACCAAGGCGACCCCATCTACGGAGCCCAAAGCAAAGCAGCATGCGCAAAAAACGGCTTCCAATGGACAGGAAATCCCGCCAACCCATTTAACCAAGTCGGACACAACGCCATATTCAAAGGCCCCGACGGCCGCTACTGGCTATCCTGCCACGGCATCACCAACAACAACGAATCCCCCACACTCGTCATCGACCCCATCCAAATCGAAAACGGCAAAGTACAACCCAAAGAACCCACACACACCCCCCAGCAACTAAAAATCCCCTAATTCCAAACACACCTATCATATAACAATCTAACTTTCATTCATTTCTTCATTCTTACATTTTTTCATTCGGGGGTGCCCCTCGTACCTCGGGTCGGGCTTTCCGCTCTTGTACCGCCGAAATACGGCGGCACGCCGCTGCAATCCCTCACCCAACCAGCAGCCTTACCACCCGATGAGCATTTCATCAATAAACCTAGGGTAGCAAGATTTCTGTCTTTCATTATGAATTGGATTAGCATTTATGCCATTCATTAAAAGAAAAACAGAGAATATGGGCATCAGGTGGGAATCAACAGTCACGACAATATGGAGTAATTCCGAATCCTTTGTTTTCAAGTTGCAAATCTAAGGTTCGGCATAGGCTCTTTGCCTATGTCGCACAAAAAGCAAGGCTCCCGCCTTGCATATTAAAAAGTAATACTTAAAG
>JAGNPC010000295.1 GCA_017989795.1 Paludibacter sp.
GAAAAAAGCCGAACAAGATGCCATTGAAAAAGCAAATGCCATGAATGGTTTGTTTGGTAACAACAATTCAAAGGGTAGCGGCACTACAACAGGAGATACAAGACAAGGCAACCCTGCTGGCTCTGGCAATTCTGGAGGTAACTCATGGTCGCTCAATGGACGGTCGTTAACCGGCTCATTAGTAAGCCCTAGCTACGATAACAATGTAGAAGGCCGTGTAACAGTAAGAATTACGGTAAATGAGAATGGAACTGTAACAAGCGCCTCTATCGGATCGCCAACAAATATATCGGATGCAGCCACTCGTAACGCTGCTATCTCGGCTGCTAAACGCACACGCTTTACGCCGGGGAATGGTTCTTCAGCAGGTTCGATTACCTACAATTTTAAACTTCGATAATACATTTATAAATGAGAATCTATGTTTTTTTAGCCGAAGGTTTCGAAGAGATTGAAGCCATTGCTCCTATTGATATATTCCGTAGAGCAAGTATCGATACTATAACAGTATCTATTTCAGATAAAAAAGAAGTAACAGGAGCACACGGTATAACCGTACTTGCCGACACACGCTTTATTGAAACAGACTTTGATGAAAATGCGTTGTTATTTTTACCAGGCGGAATACCAGGAGCAACAAATCTTGACAATCATATTGATTTAAAAGCTTTAGTAAAAAAACAAGCTGCAAACAATCAAAAGCTAGCTGCTATTTGTGCTGCACCACTTGTATTTGGTAAACTCGGATTGCTGGAGGGTAAAGAAGCAATATGTTACCCAGGCTTTGAGGCTCATTTAGAAGGAGCAAGCTTATTAAACGCATCGTGCGTGAAAGCAGGAACAATATATACAGCAAAGGCTGCCGGAGCAGCCCTTGATTTTGCATTAATGCTTGTTGCCGATTTAAAAGGCGAAGAACTAGCAAAGTCTATTCGTGAAGCAATGTTTATAGCCTAAACAGGCAAGCCCAACAATTCCTTCGCATTCAGTACCGACACTTCCGATAAATTTTTACCACTCAGCATTTGGGCAATTTCGTTTATACGTTGCTCAGTGCTGAGTTTTTCAATGAATGTTTGCGTCTGTTCGCCCGAGTCGTCTTTATAAACCCTGTAATGAGCATCACTTTTAGCAGCTATTTGTGGTAAGTGCGTAATGGTGATAACCTGCATACCAGTGCTCATTTCCTGCATAATCTCGCCCATTCGGTGCGCTATTTCACCAGAAACTCCCGTATCAATTTCATCAAAAATGATAGTTGGCAAGTCCGACTTATTAGCAACCATTGCTTTTATCGATAGCATAAGGCGTGAAATTTCGCCACCTGAAGCAATTAATTGCACAGCTTGCACCTCACGGTTTTTATTAGCCGAGAAGAGAAACTGCACTTCATCAACACCAGTAGCCGTAAATACATCAGAGCTCGTCATTTGCACCTTAAACTGAATATTTGGCATTCCTAACATGGTTAATTTCGATACCAAATAAGCTTCAATATTATGCACCTGACTTCTTCGTGATGCAGTAAGTAAATCAGCTTGTTGTTTTGTTGCTTCAAAAGCTTCATCAATTTCACGTTTTAAAAAGGCAATATCATCATCAAAGGATTCAATTTTTTGAAGCTGTAATTCATAATCGTCTCGAACTTCAATAAGTTCAGCCAAATTAGTAACCTTGTATTTTTTTTGTAAAGTAAACAGTTCGCTCAATCTGCTTTCTACCTGTTGTAATCGTGTTGGATTATCTTCAACTCTATCGGCAAAAGCAGAAAGCTCATTTTTTATATCTTTAAGCTCAATATAAGCCGATTGCAAACGTTCAGCCCAGTTTTCACCTTCGGGCATATAACTTTTTACACGCGAAACAGCTTGCGAAATATCTTTTAATAATGGAAGAACTGCTTTTTCATCTTCAAATAAATTTTGAGCTGTAAGAAGTTCCAATTTAATTTCCTCGGCATGTGCCAAGGTATCTTGTTCGGCCTCAAGTTCTTCTTGTTCACCCAGTTCAAGTTTCGCCTCCATTAGCTGATTATACTGAAACTGAATAAAGTCAAGTTCCGAACTATATTTACGAGCGTTATTCTCAAGTTTTTTCAAGTCTGAAACCAGCTGCTGCCAACGCTCAAACTTGAGTACATAAGCCGCTAGTAAGTCCGTATTATCTGCAATTACATCCACCACATCCAATTGGTAGGTAGGATTCGATATCAAAAGGTTATCATGTTGCGAATGGATATCAATAAGTTGAGTCGTGAGATCACGTAATACATTAAGCGAAACAGGGCTATCGTTTATAAAAGCTCTCGACTTGCCTAAGCCAGTAATCTCCCGCCGAATAATACACTGCTTATCATGCTCATCAATATCATTCTCAATAAAAAACCGATCTAACTTACTATAACCCGATACATCAAAAACAGCTTCGATAACACATTTAGTGGCATCTGTTTTTATTGCCTTCGTATCAGCCCGCTGACCTAAAATAAGCGAAAGTGCACCAAGAATAATTGATTTCCCTGCACCAGTTTCACCCGTAATAGACGAGAAGCCTTTGCTAAAGTCAATTTCGAGCTCCGAAATAAGAGCATAGTTACAAATATATAAGGAACTGAGCATAAATTAATTATTCAATATTTTTTCGTAGTGATCAATAGCTGTTGGATTAATATCAGACAGAATTTGAACCGCTTCTTTCTTTTCATTTTCGGTAGCCTTCGAAAATATACTAATGAGTTCATCGTTTTTGGCATCCATAAACGACGATATAATAATTGCAGACGGACGGGCACGATTTGCTTCACGTACAAGCGGTAAGCCAGTAAAAATTCGTTGGCGTGCATTGGTCATATTTATCGCCATTTCATCTAAACCTATACGATGATATTCGTAAAAGAAATTACGAAACTTTTTAAAAGCTTCATCAGTAATATTATTTATCAATGCATATCTATTTTTACTACTTTCAAAAGCTTTCCAACCTGGCAAATCGGCCGATTGAGCTGAACTAACTATACGTTCGGCAGCTTCGAAAAATGGCGATCCACCTAAACGCGAATACGAGTCCATATCATAACCAATAATCAAATAGGAATAGTAAGCTAAAACAGCTGTTAAATTTGAAGTGATTGTAGTCTCGTTCATTTCCAACTGATCAAACTCTTTGTATTCAAAAGTAAAATCGTTATCCTTAAAATTCAACAATGTAGTATTATACGAACTATTGAAAACAGGTCGTCGCGATTGAATTTGAATTTCAGCCGAAAACTGATCTCCTTCCACTTTTTTCACTATAATATTCATGCTACAATCAATACGTTCGGTGGTTGTATATGTTTGTTCCGACCATTTTCGATTATTCACAAATTCGGATATTGATTTTTGCAAAGTTGAAAAAACAGATTTATTTGTACCTTGAATCATGTCGGAGTTCAACGTCACGTTACACTTCAGTTCCTGTGCAAACAAATTTGATGTCAACACCATACACACTAAAAATA
>JAGNPC010000296.1 GCA_017989795.1 Paludibacter sp.
AGTATCAAGATGTACTTAAATCGGCTGATTTGAAACAGTATTTGCTATTCGAGAAGACACCCGATTACGAAAAATTAGGTGATAAAAAGGCAGTTGCGGAATCTACTACACTTCAAAAATACAAAGAATTTGAAAAATCGGCCAGCTACAAATTATATTGCCGTTTTCACGATTCGTATGCTCTAAAGCGATACGAAGAACTCAAAGCAAAGGTTGAAACACCGGAGTTTAAAACTCAAAATGAGTTTTGGGTTAACGCACGTCGTTGGCAAACTACGCTCGAATTTAAAAAAGAGCAGCGTTTTTATGATCTTGCAAAAAATCCAGATATAGCTTTTTATATTGCCGAAAAACCAGAGCGTTTTGAAGCCTATCGCAAACAAGTTAAATCATTCGAAGATAGCTTTAATTGGAATTCTTTGTCGAAGTCGGTATGGAATTACGGATTTCAGTACGGAAATGATAAAGCCATTGGCAATCACTCTTTTGTGAATGAAAAGCAGGCCAATAACGATGGTAAAAATGTACGTGTGAATAATGGCATTTTGACTATTCAGACAAAAAAAGAGTCTGTTTCTGCACGCGCTTGGGATCAGAAAAAAGGTTTTGTGATGAAAGATTTCGACTATACTTCGGATATTATTCAAACGGCGCAACATTTCCGTCAGAAAGGTGGTGTTTTTATGGCTAAAATTCGCTGTACAGGCAATGTGAATCATGCATTTTGGCTGGGTGCAAACTCCAAATTGCCGCATGTCAATATTTTCCATTTTGATGGTAAGAAAATTCATATTGGCAATGCTACTAAAAATGTAATTGACGGTGCCACTATTACTGGTATTAATCCATCGCAGTTTTATATTTACACTTTTAAATGGACAAAAAGTGAGTTGGTTTGGATGATAAACAATATTGAAGTATATCGTACCAAAGCTAATATTCCACAAGAAGAGATGTATATGGCTTTTAATTCGTTTATTCCAGCCAAATCAAGCGGCTCTGAAGGTCTGTTCGAAATTGATTGGGTACGCGTATATGCTTAATTTATTGCTCTCTTTTTAATGAAAATACTACACACTTTTCTTTTTTTTTCGATAATAATTTTTTGTACGTCGTGCAATGAGCTGTTGGATTCGCCACTACCTAAGGTCGAATTCACCAAGGTAGATGCTACGCCTGTAGGTGGAAGAGCCAATGCCAATGCTTTTGTAATAGAGGATAAAGCCTATGTGCTTTTGGGGCGAGCGCATGGTAGCGCAAACAATGGTACCGATTGTTGGCAATTTGATGCACCATCAAATACATGGACTGAAAAAGCTACTTTTCCTGGCAAACCACGAGTAAGTGCTATCGCCGAAGTGGTTGATGGCATGGCTTATGTTGGGTTTGGGTTTGATTTTCAGAAGGACGTTTACGATCCAAATACAACTATCCTAGATGACTTTTGGCAATACAATCCTTCAACCGACAAGTGGTTAAAACGTGCTAGTTTTCCTGCGCATTATAGCAATGCGAAACCTCCTTTAAATTCATGTTCAAGTTTTAGCTACAAGCAGTATATTTATATTGTAGGATTGAGTAGTGAGAAAACATATTTTAATGATGTTTGGAGATATGATACACAGCAGGATGTGTGGAAGCAGATGAAAGATTTTCCAGGCGAAAACAGACAATCGGCAGTAACGTGTACAGATGGTGAAAAGTATTTTTTTGGAACTGGCTTTCACTCTTATTGTAGAACGGATTGGTGGCAATACTTCCCTGAATCGGATACATGGAAGGAAAGAAAATCAATACCTGGTAAAGGCCGTGTGAATGCTGTAGCATTTTCGGTCGATCATCGGTTTTTTGTAGCCACAGGTCGTAACGTGGGTGGTACACTTACCGACGATTACACCCACAGCGATATTTTGGAGTACAACCCAACATCCGATAAATGGTACAAACGTGCCGATTACCCGGGTGGAAAAGCCGAAAATGCCTTGGCGTTTGTAATTAATGGCACTGCCTATATGGGTTTTGGCGAAAATAATAGCGGTATGTACGATCAATTATGGAAATTTGAACCTTAAGATACTTACACTTGCCAATTAAATTATTTCAAAAATGGAAATAGATTTTGTAATTACATGGGTTGATATGGATGACCCTAAATGGAAAAGCGATTTTTCTAAATTTTCAGGTAAAATTGATAACTCAAAAAATGAAGTTTCGGAAGCTCGCTTTCGCGACTATGGTCTTTTGAAGTATTGGTTTCGTGGCGTCGATAAGTTTGCTCCATGGGTACGAAAAATTCACTTTGTAACTTGCGGTCAAAAACCTGAATGGCTTGACGAAAATCATCCAAAACTCAACTTGGTTAATCATAAAGATTTCATTCCTGAACAATATTTGCCCGTTTTCAATTCCAACTTGATAGAAATATACATGCATCGTATACCTGAGCTATCGGAGCAATTTGTTTATTTCAATGATGATTTTTTTATAATAAATAATCTTCCAAAGGAGCGTTTTTTTCAGAATGGGTTACCGAATGATATAGCTGCATTCCGAACTAATTTCGGCTGGTCGCAATATGGTAAGATGCTTCAAAATAATATCCGACTAATTAATCGGTTTTTCGATAAGAAGGAGGTTTTGAAACGCGATGCTGCTAAATGGTATTTTAAGGGTTATGGTAAAAAAGCTCGCATGAATTACTGGATGCGTGGATATTCAAAATTTATTACTCTACGCACGCCACACAATGCTCAACCCTATTTGAAGTCTACTTTTGACGACGTGTGGACGCACTGTGAGCCTGAATTGACAGCAATGTCCGTTAATCGATTGCGCTCTGATACCGATTTAACTCCCGAACTATTTAAGACTTGGCAAATTTGTCGTTCAAATTTCAATGCATATAATACCTACGAAAACACTAAAATGTTTCCATTGGTACTTAAATCGAAAAAGGCCATCAAAGCCATTCGTGAGCAGTCGTATTTGCTGGTTTGCTTGAACGACAATGTTCATATTCGGAATTATAATCAAACACTTTCTGAAATTAAAGCCTCATTTCAGGCTATTTTGCCAGAAGAATCAAGTTTTGAACTGTAAAGTAATTATTTTAAATCAATTATAATTCATTTAAAATATCAAACACAACAATCATGCATACTATCTCTGTAGTGATACCTGCTTATAATGCAAGTAAATACATTGTTCAATGTCTTGAACAAATATTTAATCAAACATACAAACAGTTAGAGGTAATTGTTGTGGATGATGGATCTACAGATAATACATCTGAACTAGCTTCAGAATATCCGGTAAAACTAATTCAACAAGTGAATCAGGGTGTTTCTGTTGCTCGATATAAGGGGATGGAAGTGGCTACAGACGATTATCTGCATTTTATGGATGTTGACGATTTAATTGCGTTGGATTTTTACCTAAATATGTATGACTCCATTTGTGCTGTTGATGCAGATATGACATGTTGCAATGTTTA
>JAGNPC010000297.1 GCA_017989795.1 Paludibacter sp.
GCTATAGTTATACCGTCGCGTAAAACTGGTGTTATTCCGATAATTAGGACGCCAATAGCCTGATAGGCCAATACGTACATAAAGGTGACAAAAAACATCCATCCTATTGAGCTGTGAAGTGGATATCCCATGTGCTTATATAGCAGGATATTTGAAATCATCCCTAAAATTGTAAACACAATAGTTTGAGGAATGAGTTTGCCTGTTAATGCAGCTGTAATCGAATTATTAGCTGTAAGGAGCCACTCAGCCGATGTACGTTGTTTTAATTCGCTACCAATACTGTAAATGGTTAACATCAAAATCATTATCTCTAATATTCCAGGAAATAAAATATTTAGCAAATAGGAGCCATAATTTACCCATGGGTTTGCAATGAGATGAGTATTCATTACTATGGGTTGAATTGTACTCATTATCATGTTATTATCAAGTCCTTTGGCTTGAAGCGTTTTTTGCTTAATTCCAGCATTTGTTACTTCACCTAAATATGATAAATCCTTTAGTATTAATGAGCCAGCAACCAGGTAACTGTCGTTAACGTAGTAAGTTACTTCGGGTTGACGACCGGTATACATTTTGGAAGCAAAATCGGCCGGAATTTGAATAATTGCATACACTTTACCGGCTTGCATGGCTCTTCGAGCTTCGGTGTAATTGGCACATTTCATATCAATCGATACGTGTTGAAGTGCATCGGCATTGCGTACAAACTGGCGCGATAAGGACGAATTGTCATTATCGACCACCGCAACAGGCATGTTTAGTGGCTGTCCTTCCTCAAATAAACTCAGAAAAAACACAAAGCTAAAGCTCATCACAACTACGGAACCAATGAAATATATCGGATTATTTCCGAGTCGTTTTAGTTCGCGTAGTAGGGTGTTTTGTATAGCTTGTAAATACTCTTTTATCAACATATTTTGTATGAATCAAGAATTGTTTTGTTATTTAATATCTTCGATTAAGGCCGTCATGCCTGGACGTAAATCAGTTATTTTCTTCACTGGGCGTGCACGTATTTCGAAGGTTTTTACATCAAATTCGCCCGATGTTTTTGTGGCTTTCCACGTAGCATAACTTGCAAGTGCTTTGATATACGTTACTTTTACATCGGCTGTTGTATTAAGTGCAGGAATGTTTATTTGAAACACAGTTCCCATTTTTAGTGAGCCCAATTTGTCTTCGCGTACGTTGAATGTAAACCACATATCATCTAAATTTACAACGCTCATTATAGGTGCGCCTGTGCCTACAAGTTCACCTTGTTTGGGGTAAATTTCGCTAATTTCACCAGTTATTGGTGATGTTAGTTTAATTTCTTGCAGGTACGATTCTACTTCGCTTACAGCGCCTTTAGCACGTTTTACAAGGGCTTGAGCAGCCATTTTATCCTCGCTCTCGGCACCTGTGCGGGCCATATCGTACTGCGATTTAGCCGCATTAGCTGTTGCAATAGCAGCTTTGTATTGCGCTTCGGCTTCGTCGCGCTTTTGTGCCGAAATAATGCCTTTATCAAATAATTTTTGAACTCTATCGAAAGATTTTTTAGCAATATCAACACCAATATTGGCCTTTTGCCACATTTCATAAGCCCCAGTAATTTGTTCACTACGAGCTCCTTTAATGGCTTTCATGTTTTGCGCATTGGCTGCATCTTCTGCCGCATTGGCTTGTTCTATTTTAGCAGTTAATTCGGGGCTGCTAATAGCTACAAGTGTGTCGCCCATTTTCACAAGGCTACCTTCTTCTACTAAAAACGATTGAATTCTTCCTGGTATTTTCCCCGATATACGTACTTCGCTAGCCACGGCTTCGCCTTGTATTAATTCTTTTTCGGGATGATAAACGTATAAACCAATGATAAAAATTAGTACAAATACAATTACTAATCCAATAAAACCAATGCGTAAATCTCTGTTATTCTTTTTCATAACCTTTTAATAATATCTATTGTTAATTCTTTTTTTTAGTTGATAATGCAGTAGCTTGTGGAATTTCCATTTTGCCAAGCGCTTTTTGGAGATATAAGTTTGTTAGTTTTACATTGATGGCAGCATCAATATCTTCCGATTTTGCCGACAACCAAGCTGTTTGTGCACTCAATAAATCGGTTGAAGTAATCATGCCTTCAGCAAAACCATCAGTCGCCATTTGTAGATTTTCTTTCGCGTTTTCCATGTTGCTTTGGGTCGCAGTGCGCTGTTTAACGCTTTCAATTAGTTTGTACGAATTTTGTTTCACTTGTAATTGAATTTTTTCACGCGCTTCATCCAGTTTTAATCCGCTAATTCGATGTTGTGCTTTTGCAGTATTTAAAGTGTGTATTTTTTCACCAAAATGAAAAATAGGCACATGTGCAACCACAGAAACGTTAAACATGCCGCCAAATTTGTTTTCGTAACCATTATATACATTTGGGTTTGTAACTACATAATTTCCAGCTAATGCTACAGTTGGTAAAAAGCGCGAAAACATTATTTTTTCATTTGCTTTTGAAATGTTTTGCATTTGCGTTAAAGCCTTTATTTCTGGTCTATTATCAATAGTTGGTTCAGCTTCTACTAACTCCACTTTTTCAGTTGCATCATCAAGTCCTGTATCGGCTAAGCTTATTTTTGTTTCGAGTTCAAGGCCAATAAGTTGGTTAAGCGCCATGCACGATAAGTTTAAACCATTTTCGGCTTTCATCAACATCACTTCGGCCTCGTTCAGTTTTACTTTTACTTTCAATGCTTCTGATTTTGTAGCTACGCCTGTTTCTATCATTATAGCAATATCTTTTTCCATTTGAGCAAGCAAATTGCGGTAGTCGAGTGCCAGTGCATGTTTGTTTTGAACTGAGATTACTCGCCAATAAGCTTCGTCTACTTCCTGCATCAATTCGTACGATTTACTTTCTTTATTGGCAACAGCAAGGTTTTCGCCGTATTTTGCTAAATTGTAAAATTCTTTTATTTTACCTCCCATAAAAATAGGTTGTGTAAAACCTATTGAGCCAGCAAACACATTTTGCATGTCAAATTCGAGTTCGCTTTTGGGCAGTAAAGCTGTACTTTTCCATTGCAGTTTTTCAGGGTTCTTGTTTGGATCAAAGGGTGCTCCAGATGCATCAAGTGGAACATAGGTACCATTTGCTGGTGCCCACTTGTTGTTTACCGACGATGGGATGTTTTTTGTTCCATCGGCATTGTAGTTTACAACTGGTAAGTGCTTATCTTCACTTAACAGCGAAACGTCTTTCTGATTCCACATATATGTTCCATTGGCTGCAAAGTTTGGTAGGAACTGTGTGAATGCGGCTTTTTTTAATTCGGTGGCCGCTTTGATGCTTTCGTCGGCAATGGCAATGGATTTGTTGCGGTCCATTGCCATTTGTCGGCACTCGGCTAAACTTAATTTGGTTTGGGCGTTTGCCTGCACTGCAAGCAAACAACTAACTAAAACGAATACATTCTTTTTCATATACTAATTAATGATAATTACGT
>JAGNPC010000298.1 GCA_017989795.1 Paludibacter sp.
CAAATCTTCCGAAATATTGAAGGCTTCAATTTTTGCAGGGTTTGATAAGCGATCCATCATGTGGGTGATGCCACCAATTTTCAAAGCTTCAGTAATTACTTCCCAGCCGTATTGTACTAATTTTGAGGCGTATCCAGCGTCTATTCCTTTTTCAACCATTTTGTTGAATGATAAGATAGAACCAGTTTGCAATAATCCACAAAGAATGGTTTGCTCACCCATTAAGTCGGATTTTACTTCGGCTACAAACGACGAAAGTAAAACACCAGCTTTGTGACCACCTGTGCCAACGCAATAAGCTTTTGCTATTTCAAGGCCATCGCCATTAGGGTCATTGTCGCGGTGAACAGCAATAAGAGTAGGTACACCAAAGCCACGAAGGTATTCAGCGCGCACTTCCGAAGCAGGAGATTTAGGAGCTATCATCACAACTGTAAGGTCTTTGCGAATTTGCATACCTTCTTCAACAATGTTGAAACCGTGTGAATACGATAGGCAAGCACCTTGTTTCATCAAAGGCACTACGTTGTTAACTACACCGGTGTGTTGTTTGTCGGGTGCAAGGTTTGAAACTAAATCGGCAGTAGGGATAAGTTGTTCAAATGTTCCTACTTCGAAACCATTTTCGGTGGCTTTTTTCCACGATTCGCGTTTTTGGTCAATCGCTTCTTGACGTAAAGCATACGCTACGTTTAAGCCACTATCGCGCATGTTTTGTCCTTGAGCTAAACCTTGAGCACCACAACCAATGATGACGATTTTTTTGCCAATCAATTTTTTTACACCGTCAGCGAATTCGCTGCTTGCCATAAAATCACATTTTCCTAATTCCTGCACTTTAAGGCGATGAGGAAGTGAATTGAAATAATTTGCCATTTTTTTTTATTTAACCCTTACCGTTTTGTTTCGGACTTTTGGGTAGTTTTTAAATTGTTATTGTTTTAATATTTTATTTATCTCCTAATGGATTTGTAATATCTACTGTTCGTATTTTTTTATGCCTTCTAGCATATCTGTCAGGCGTTCCACTTTAGACCGTGTAATTGCAACTCTACCTGAACGGATAAATTGTAGTACGCCAACCGTTTCGCTAAGCTCTTCAAACATTTGTTGCGTTTCTGCATAATGACCAGCTTTTTGAAATACAACAAAATCATTGTTGATTTCCAAAATTCGGATATGGTATCGGCGTATTAATTCCTCGATAGAGCCTTGTTTCAATATGTTTTCGGTCGAAACTTTGTAAAGCGCTATTTCTTGGTGAATTAAATCATCGTCGGTATTGTAATAAGCTTTTAGTATATCAACTCGTTTATCAATTTGTTTCACCACTTTATCCACCACATCTTCGGTGCTGAGGAGAGTTACAGTGAACTTATGAATGCCCTTGATAGCTGACGGTGAAACGGATAAGGTTTCGATATTTAGCCCTCTACGAGTGAAAATAATGGTTATTTGACCAAGTAAGCCGACCGTATTTTCCGAGAAAATGGTTATTGTATATAATGTATTTTCCATTGTTTATTCTCCTAATAATATATTTGTTACACTACCACCAGCAGGAATCATTGGGTAAACCATTCCTTTCATTTCAACATTTACTACCAATAAATAGGGTTTGTCATCTTTAAGCATATCTTTGATGGCAGCATCTAAGTTTTCGCGCTCCGATACTTCCGTTCCATCAATTTGGTAAGCTTTCGCAATGGCAATAAAATCAGGGTTTTTCATTTTTGTAAATGAATAACGTTCGTCGAAAAACATTTCTTGCCATTGGCGTACCATGCCTAGGAAATGATTATTTAGAATAATCATTTTAACACCTATCTGTTCTTGAAGTATTGTTCCAAGTTCTTGGATAGTCATTTGGAAACCGCCATCGCCGCTATACATAAGTACCGTACGATCGGGAGCTCCAATTTTGGCACCCATAGCAGCAGGTATACCAAAGCCCATAGTGCCTAAGCCACCTGAAGTTACAAGACTACGAGTTTGCGAATAGCCTGAGTAGCGTGCTGCCATCATTTGGTTTTGCCCTACATCGGTAACAACTACTGCTTTGTGATTGGTAGCTATGGAAATACGGTTAACTACCTCACCCATTGTCAGTTCACCCGATTCAGGATATACTTCGCGTTGAATTACCTTATCGTTTTCTTGATCAATAAATACTTGAAATGACTCAATCCATTCGGTATGATCTGTTTTGCGAATTTTGGCCGTTAAAGCAGCTAATGTATCTTTGGCAGAGCCTAATACAGGAGCATCCACTTTTACGTTTTTGTTTAATTCGGCAGGATCTATATCTAAATGAATGATTTTTGCTTGTTTGGCGTAGCTATTTAAATCACCTGTCACACGGTCGTCGAAACGCATACCAATTGCAATCAGTACGTCACATTCGTTGGTTTTCATGTTTGGAGCTACATTGCCATGCATGCCCAGAAAACCTTTGTTCAAAGGATAATCCGTTGGCATGGCCGAAGCGCCAAGCAATGTCCATGCAGCAGGAATATTTCCTTTATCCAAAAATGCTTTCAATTCGGCTTCGGCATTTGCAAGTACAACCCCTTGGCCTACTAACGCGTAAGGTTTTTTTGCATTGTTTATTAGTTCAGCAGCGAGTTCTATTTGAGTATCATTTACTTCGGGTACAGGAATGTAGCTTCTGATAAACGTACAAGGTTTGTATTCGAATTCAATTTCTTGAAATTGTGCGTTTTTAGTAATGTCGAGCACTACAGGACCTGGTCGGCCACTGCGTGCGATGTAAAAAGCGCGAGCTACCGCCCAAGCAATATCTTCGGCCCTACGAATTTGGTACGACCATTTTGTAATTGGTTGCGAAATACCTACTACATCAATTTCTTGAAACGCATCGGTGCCTAAAAGAGCTGCACCAACCTGTCCGGTTATTACAACCATTGGTGTGCTGTCGAGCATAGCGTCGGCTATGCCTGTAATGGCATTCGTGGCTGCTGGGCCTGATGTAACTAAGCAGACCCCCACTTTTCCGGATACACGCGCATAACCTTGAGCAGCATGTGTTGCTCCTTGCTCGTGTCTTGTAAGGATATGATTTACTTTATTTTCGTAATCGTAAAGTGCATCGAAGGTGGGCATGATGGCACCACCAGGATAACCGAAGATGGTATCAACCCCTTCGTTCATCATCGATTCTATTAATGCTTTTGCTCCTGTTAGTTTCATATTAATATACAGCCCCCTAAATCCCCCAAGGGGGACTTAAAGACAGCTGACCTTATTTAGTTATTAATAATATTCATTTTGTTTCTTTTTCTCTTTTATTTCTTAAGTCCCCCTTGTGGGGGATTTAGGGGGCTAATCCTTGTGGGGGATTTAGGGGGCTAATCCTTTGAGGGATTAGGGGGCATCTATTCAATCATCCTTACAGCACCTTTATCAGCAGAGCTTACCATCGAAGCATAAGCTTTCAATGCTTTGCTCACGAGTCGGT
>JAGNPC010000299.1 GCA_017989795.1 Paludibacter sp.
AGTTTGTTCACATGCAATAATGGAAGTAATTTGGGGAGCTGTAGATGCAATTCGTACGATCATATCCAAATCGATAGTGATTTCTAGAACAGAAACTAAGTTTTCAACTTTCGTTTCAAACTGGTCAATTTCATTGGCTTGCACCAAACCCAAATGCCTGCTTTCGAGTGCAAAATCCTGGTTTGTGGACAAATAACCGATACATTTTACGCCAGTTTGCTTTTCGATATAGTTTTTTAAAAAAGCAAAACTGTCGGCACTATTCACGTGATTTAAAATTACTCCCGCAACGTTTAAATCCGTATCAAAACTAGCAAATCCTTTTACAATTGCAGCCACACTTTGGTACAAACTTTTGCAATTAACCACCAAAACAACAGGCAATTGCAAGCTTTTGCTTAATTGAGCTGTGCTTCCAACAGCATCGTCGCCCATGCCATCATACAAACCCATAACACCCTCAACCACAGCAACATCTTTACCAACACTATGTTTTACATACAAATGCTGAATGGTTTCGGTAGACATTAAAAACTGATCTAAATTGTACGATTTTGTTTTAGCAACACGCGCATGAAAGGCGGGGTCGATAAAGTCGGGGCCAGCTTTAAATGGCGCAACTTTATAACCATGCTTGGCTAACAAAGCCAACAAGCCCATGGTTATGGTGGTTTTTCCACAGCCACTGTTGGTTCCAGCTATTACAAATCCATTCATTTTCAATTATTTATATGTCTAATCAATTCGTTTATATTTCGAGGCACTTGCGCCGATTTATTGTTTAATCCGTTGTATATTTGCAAGATAAGTGGCAACTCAATCTTACATTGCTTTAACAATTCTTGCTGGCTGAATACATATTCGACACTAGCATCGCATACAATTTGCCCTTCATTCAACACCAAAATACGGTCGGCCCATTCGTACGCAAAATTCATATCATGCGTCGAAATAAGAATTGTTTTACCCTCATTGTACAAGCTATTAAACAGCTGCATTAAATCAAAAGTATGAGCTGCATCCACCCCAGCAGTAGGCTCATCGAATATGAGCACCTCGGGCTGCATGGTTAAAACGGAAGCAATGGCAACTCGTTTTTTCTGTCCACTACTGAGCGTATGCACCGATTTGTGTTTTAAACTCTCAATATCCAACTGTTTCATAGCCAATTCTATTCGACTGTCAATCTCCACCTTTTCCAGATTTAAATTCATAGGGCCAAAAGCCAACTCTTCGAAAACATTTAACGAAAAAAGCTGATTGTCTGATTCCTGAAACACAATACCTATGCTTTTGCGTATTTCGAGCAATTCTTTTTTGCTATAACTTATCTTTTTATTGTTGAAATAATAACTCCCCTCTTTTGCTTTAAGTACGGCATTGAGCAATAAAAACAAGGTCGATTTACCAGCTCCGTTTGAACCTGCAACAACAATTTTTTCAGCCTTATTTATCAATAAATCAACACCATAAAGCGCATTTTTTCCATCACCATAACTGTACGAAACATTCTTCAACTCTATCATTTAATCATCAAATTAAAATAAAAAAACAGTGCTATAATAGTTGTCAGCATACTTACACTAAGAGCAATTTCGGTTTTGTTAGTGTCCAAACTGCTATTAAAAAAATGTATTTCGCCATTGTAACCACGCGAAACCATGCTTTGATGTAATTTTGTAACGCGTAACGACGATAAAACAAAGGCACTTGCGCCAAGTTTTGCCATCGAATATATCGAAGTTTTATAATCTCGATGTCCTAATCTACATTGCTGTGCTATAAATAGTTGATTTGTGTTTTTAATCAATAAACTAATATTTAAACTTATTTGAAGCATCAAATCGAGAACTACCACAGGGATTTTCAGTTTTCGCAATACATACATTAGCTGACTAAAAGTAGTATTTAAAATTAAAGCATATAAAACAACAATGCAACTGATGCTTCGAACAAAAACAAACAAGGCCATTTGCATACTTAGTTCGCTCACTCCAATTTTTAATTCCATTAATTGAATATAATAAATGTATGTGTCAGCATTTATATCCACTAGTAGTGATAGGCTACTCAGCGCAACAAAACCAACCGTTGCACAAAATAAAACCACTATTTTGAATGTAGATAATGCCGAAAAAAAACACGACACAAACAAAAAAATGATTATTATAATTGCATAAAACAACATCGAAAGATTGAGCAAACAAAATGCAGTAACATAAAACCACAACCCAAATTTCAGGGCAGGATGTAACTTTGCAATTTTGCTTTGTGATGCTATTTTGTCTAAAAAAATCATTTTACTTGTTGTTTTTTTCCTTTGGTATATCCAACGTAATAGGCTATAATTGCGGCACCAATAGCTGCTTGAAGTGCAAAAAACGACGACGTAAGCTCCGAACTATCAAAGAGTTTAATGCTTTCAATCCATGGAACATAATTCTTATCTGTTTGCAAAATCATCAAAATGGCTTCGTCATCTGCCCCACCAAATGCTGCATGAGGCAACAATGCAATAGGAAGTAATATCAATAAAACAAGACTTACAATTGCAATTAAATATTTATAAATTGGTTTCATTTTGTAGATTGAATCAAATTTAATTGCTCGATATTATTTGCTTTTATAAAGTTAAACATCAACATGGATATTATACCTTCCACTATCGACAATGGTATTTGAGTAACTCCAAATAGGGATACAAATTTAATAAACGATGTTAATAAGCCTGATTCGCCTGGGAAAGCTATTGCAAGTTGAAATGATGTTACACAATATGTTAATAAGCTACCCATTGACACTGCAACAAATACAATGTGCGATTGCTTAAACGTTGTAGAAATTAACCATTTATAAATAAACCAACTAACCAATGGCCCAACTATTCCCATCGAAAACACATTGGCACCCAAGGTGCTAAAACCGCCATGTGCTAAAAACAATGCTTGAAAAAAAAGTACAATCAGTCCAATTACCGACATTACAGCAGGTCCAAAAAGTATGGCACCCAAGCCTGTACCTATCATGTGTGAGCAGCTGCCAGTAAACGAGGGTAATTTTAAAGCCGACAACAGAAACGAAAATCCACCAGCAACACCCAACAAAAGATTTGATTGGCTATTGGCTTCCATTCGTTTTTTAATGATTTTAACGCCCCAAATAACAAATGGCAATGACACAATGTACCAAAACACACACCAATTAGCAGGTAAAAAACCTTCGGCTATGTGCATGGCAAACAATGATTGTGGCTGAAAAATAATTGCAACGAAGAGCCCTAACTTAACTACTCTTTTCATTTTTAGCTATTTAATTCTTCTGCTCGATCAATCAAAATATCGGCAAGTAAGGGATTTACGCCAATTGGTTTGCCAAATCGAACTTCTAGCTGTGGATAAAGGAGTTTTTGTTCTTCTAAAATTTGAGGAATGTCATTTTTGATATGATTGCCCATAAAAAGAAAGTAGGGAACTACAT
>JAGNPC010000045.1 GCA_017989795.1 Paludibacter sp.
CCAACGATGTAGTTTTAGCATGTTCGTAGCGTTTACGACCAATCAAATTAATGGCCCAATAAACAATCATGTAGATAGGAGCACCCACTACGAGTAATAATGAAACAACAAGTAGGGCAGCATTTTCTCCGGTAAACATAGTCCACTCGGCTGCCAACTCGGGCGAAAGTCCCATCAATATACTTGGCACAAACAGTAAACTCAACAAGGCAATAAGTAGTGCAAATGCTACAATGATACCTACAAAGGCAAGCACACCGCCTATTAAACCGCCTACTATTTTGATAAGTGTACGAATGATATCAAGAAATCGATCGCCAACACTGGTAGCCGAACTTTTGAATTTCTCACTCTCCACGTAGTTTTTCACATTGTTTATTTCCGATTTGATGTTCTCAACGGTCACATCTTCGCCTTGCATTTCAAGGCGTTGCGCTACAGTTACTGCTTTAGGAGCAATAAGCCAAGCCACTAGATAGATAGGAATTATGGTTCCCCAGCCGATTAAAACGATGAGAATAAGTCCAACGCGAATCCAGGTTACATCCCACCCTAGATAAGCTGATAGTCCGGAGGCAACGCCTCCTAATACAGCATTTTCGGGATCGCGATAGAAGCGACGACCATGACGTTTGTCGCCTGTACTTTGGGCTTGACTGGCCTGAGGAGGTGTTTGTGTTTCGGCGTTCTCTTCATCGTCGGCGTATTGATTTGGTTTACCAAGCACGTTGATAATCTCGTCCACATCGTCGATGTTAATTACGGTTTTATTCCGTTTGAGGCTATCGCTAAATATCTCGGCTATACGTGCTTCAATATCGGCCATTACCTCTTTCTTTTCGTCGTCCGAAAGGTATTTTTCTACATCGGCCAAATAGCTTCGGAGCATGTCGTATGCATCGTCGTCGATGTTGAAAACGATGTTATTTAAATTGATGGTTACTGTCTTTTTCATTTTGAATTATTGATAATTAATCTGCCTCCTAATCCACCTCACCCCAACCCTCTCCTTGAGGAGAGGGAGTAAGAGGGAGAATAGCAGGAAGATCAACGTTTAGTTGATTTTAATTTAAAGTTGTGCATTTTCTTCAGTTTCAGTATGATTTGGTGAGGACTTAATTTTATGTACTACTTGATTAATGTCGTCCCAAGCTATTTCCAGTTCGTCGAGAAAGCGGATGCCTTTTTCGGTCATTTCGTAATACTTGCGGGGTGGTCCTTGTGTCGATTCTTCCCAGCGATAGTCAAGCAATTCGCTGTTTTTAAGTCGGGTGAGAAGCGGATATAAAGTACCTTCCACCACAATCAGTTTGGCGTCTTTGAGTTCCGAAATAATATCGGAAGCGTAGGCTGCTTTTTTCTTTAGAATAAGTAAAATACAATACTCTAAATAGCCTTTACGCATTTGTGATTTGATGTTGTCTGCGTTCATTGTTGTAGGGTGTAAGCTTCTAGATCCCACCTGTGAGGGATCTTTTGGGCTTGTTTTTTAAAATTAGTGAGATAAATAAGCTGCTGTTTTCAATTCCCATTTACGATGGGAGTGAAGCTGCATTTATTTGTAAAGTTCGAGCATTTTTAGGCGAAACACATATTCGTATTTAGCTTGAACTGCTTCCGACTTTGAGCGTGCCAAATTGTTTTTGGCTTGGTACAGTTCGTAAACGTTGGCGCGTCCGCCTTCGTATTTTTTCTCAGCAAATCGGAACGCTTCGGCGCCGGAGTTAACCGATTTGTCGGAGGCCTGCCACTTTGCTTTGGCCGAAACGGCATTGTAGTAGGCTTGCTGAATGCTTTTGCGCAACTCGAGTTTTGCGTTTTCAACATTCAGTTTGTTACTTTCTATTTCAAGTTTAGCTGTTTTTACGTTGTTGCGTACTTGTAATTTATTAAAAATAGGTACATTGAGTGTAAATCCTACCGATGTGCTGAATGGCGTTGGCTGTGAATTGTAAAACGATTTACCTGCATTGGCACCCAATTCGAGCGTAGGGTAATAGGCCGATTGTGCTATCAACACATTCTTTTCGCTGCTCTGAAGTTGGTACTGAGCCGATTTAATTTCGGCACGAGTTTTCAAAGCACTTTCGAACACCGACTCGGCACTTAGCAACTGCAATTCGTTGGCCATTAATTCGGTGGGCACTTCAATGTCCAATGTCTCAAAATTGGGTTGTTCCAATATCTGTGCGAGGTCGAGCAATGCCAGTTTTAAATTGTTGTCGGCATCGGTGCGTGTAACTTCTTCTTTTGCGAGTTGAGCTTGTAACTCCAACAAATCGCCTTCGGCAATGCGTCCGGCTTTCACAAGTGCTTTTTGTTGTTCAATGCGGTTCTCGGTCAGTTGGTACTGATCAGTTGCAATTTGCAGCAACTCTTTGTTGTAAAGCACTTGCAAGTAGGCCGATGCTACGCTTAGCATAATGTCCTGCTGTATTTTTTCCAATTCAGCCTCCGTTTTTTTAAGTTCGGCCATGCGTTGGTCAATGGCATATTTCATCTTTAAACCATCAAAAATAGTGAGGTTTGCACCCAAGCCAAGGCTCGAATTGTTGGAGTTACCATCAATTGTGGTGCCGTTATTAACAGTAGAGCGACCGTAGGTCCAGCTATGTCGCGCCGAAGCATTTAGGTTCGGCAGCAAGTTATTGCGCGACTGCTTCCAGGCTATTTCATTTACTTGGCGTTGCAACTCACGCTGTTTAATGTTGCGGTTATTGGCCAAAGCCGTATCCACGCATTGTTGCAAAGTCCATTTTGTTTGCGCATTGGCTATTAATGCAGTAACAAGTGCTGTTAGTATAATTATTATTTTACGCATTATTTTATCCGTTATAAATTTGTATGTATCTTGATAGATGTTGAAAATGTGCTTGTCTTTAAATTCAATGCTTTTTTAGCTTCTTTTTCTATTTCTTTTTCAATACTTGATTGTACTGCTTTTTTAATCATTTTTTCAGTAGATGTTGATGATATAAATCCTTTAATTATATAAATACCACTTAATGAAATCTGTCCAAATTTTGTTTGCTCATTTCCATTTGAACTTTTCGCGACCCATTTATAAGTCACATTATCAGTGTATTCAACGTTTTTGTAAAATGGAACAAATTTTCCCATACTGACATCAATATTGTCGCTATACTTAAATATAATTTCAGTTTTTATATTTGATGAATTGCTTGAATCGCTTTTACCCTCAATAATTATTTTTCCATTTGCAAAATAAGATGCTTCCTTAAATTGTTTTTCGAACAGCTTCTCTTGAATTGTTATTTTACGAATATCAATTGTCTGTGTTGAAGTGTAACTGCTAAATTTTGAAATAATTACAATGAGTAGCAGAACTACTGCAATTGATACAACTAATTTTTTATTCTTATTCATACGTATTTAAGGGTTTTATGGAATTGATACTTCTTTCGGTTCTAAATCGTTCATTTTTAAATTTTTAAATTTTCAAATCTTCAAATTCTCAAATTTGCATTTTACACATCATCATTTCTTCTTAACTTCCAATATCTCCGCACCACGAATTTTGTCTTTCGCTTTTACGCCGCTTTTTATTTCTATTTTGATACCGTCGGACAAGCCTGTTTTTACTTGTTTGCGATCGAATGTTTGCGGTTCCTTGGTTTTAAGAACTTGTACAAAGGCAGTGTCGCCACTGAACTCTACACAGCTTTCGGGCACTGTAAGTATGTTTTCGAGTTTCGAAAGTACAATTTCGGCATTGGCACTGTAGCCGGCACGAATAAACACATCGCTTGGTACTTTTACGGCAGCCTTCATTTCAAATAGGATGGCACCATTTTCTTCCACACCTTTAGGCGAAACATATTCGAGCTGTGCTGTTAATTTTTTACCCTCTACGGCTCCTATGGTGATGTCCATGGGCATGCCTGTTTTTATACGTCCAACTTCTGTTTCGTCGAGTTTACCCACAAACAACATGTCACTCATATTGGCTACCGATGCAATGGTGGTACCATCGTTGAAGTTGTTCGACTGAATCACTGAGTTCCCAACCTTAATCGGTATATCGAGTATCGTGCCGTTGATGGTTGAACGAACTAAAGTGTTACTCAACTGTGTATTGTCGCTCGATACACCATCGCGGGTAAGGCTAAGGTTATCTTTCGCTCCTTTAAGCTCCTCGCGACTGTTGTTGAGTTGAAGTTGCGATTTTTCGTACTCTTCCACCGATATTACTTTTTCGGCAAATAGTTGTTTATCACGTTCAAAGTTGCGTTTTGTTTGGTCGTACGATAGTTGAGCTACTTTCACGCGGTTTTCTGCTGCATTCAAACTAACCATATCTGGTATCACTTTAATTTTAGCAATAATATCACCCGCTTTCACCACATCGCCCGCTTCTTTGTACACTTCGGCAATAATACCCGACATTTGCGGTTTGATCAAGATCTCATTTCGAGGCGACACTTTGCCCGTTGCTACGGTGCGCTTCTCAATGTTTCCAGTTGTCACTTCTTCAATCTGATATTTTTTAACAACAGGTTGAGATTTCTTCCATAAAAAATACATTGTTCCCAAAACAGCTGCTACCAAGGCAACTAGTAAAACGATTCTAAAAACTTTTCTCATATTTGTATAATTTTATCTTTATATTATTTATTCTTAATTCATTCTTTCATTTCTTCATTTCTTCATTTCTTCATCATCACATCATCACATCACCACATCATCTATTCTTCCCGTATCGCCTCTATTGGTTTGATATTCATAGCGCGCTTAGCTGGTAAAAATCCAGCAAAGGTCCCAATAATCAATAAAATAAATAGCGACGAAATAGCCACTGAGAAGCTGATTTGTGGATCTTTAAAAAACTGATCGCTCTGACTTAGCGTGATGCCCACTGCATTAAGCAAACCAACTCCCACCATCAATCCGGTAATACCTGCTAAAAATGTCAGTATAATACTTTCGCTCAGAATTTGTGTAATGATGGTTCGAGGCGTTGCTCCAAGAGCGCGTCGGATTCCGATTTCCTTGGTTCGTTCGCGAACCGTTACCAACATAATGTTGCTAATACCAATGCCCCCGGCTATTAAGGTTCCTGCTCCCACAAACCAAATCAGAAAGCCTATGCCTAAACCGAGATACAAAAACATGGTAAACTGATCTTCGATATTCATGCCTCCAACAGCTGTTTTATCGGTTGGAGCAATGTTATTCAATTGTTTAAGTATGTTTTGTATCTTTTCTTCAATTACTTTTACTTTAATGCCTGGTTTTGCAGTTACAGCCACAAAGTGAACATCGTTGCCCATATTAAATGCTTGTTGCATAGTGGTAAAAGGTAATACCACCGTTTCTTTTTCATCGCCACCAATATTTACTTTTGATAAATGTCGGGTAACACCAATGATTTGGAAGTAGATGCCATTAACTTTAATCTGCTTTCCGATTGGATTTTCTTTTGTTGGGAAAAGCACTTCGTACACCCGCTCACCTATCATGCACACTTTGCGTTGTTCGGCTATGTCAATGTCGTTAATGTACCTACCGTAAGTAAGTTTGCTTTCGTCAATTTTGTTGTATTCCGGATAATTTCCTTTTACACCAAATGAACCCGCTATTTCGTTTCGCACCACATTGTTAGTACCTCTACCTCCAAAAAGCACTGGTGCAAGGTATTCTATTTCGTCAATATTATTAATTAAAATAGGAATATCCGAGTTTTTCATTTCCCAATTGCGTCCTTTTTTAAAGCCTTTGTAAGGTTCGGTAGTTTGCTGCGACCACACAAAGCAGGAGTTTGTTGCAAAACCTTCGATATTTTGATTAATACCTCGCTCCAATGCAATACCTGCTCCAACCATCACTACGAGCATAAACATTCCCCAGAACACACCAAAAGCAGTGAGGATGCTACGTGATTTATTTTGCGTAATGGTTGCCCAAATCTCTTGCCACCGATCAAGATCGAAGATAGAAAGCCCCCTAAATCGCCCGAAAGAGGACGTGGATTTAACTCTATCTATTGAATTATCTGTATCTTTAATATCTTTCATTTTTTTTCATTCTTACATTCCTACATTTTTTCATTCTTTCATTCTTATTCTTCTCTCATTGCTTCTATCGGTTTAATGCGAACAGCTCTGCGTGCTGGCATGTATCCGGCAATAACACCTGAGATAATAAGAATGGTGGTTGAGATAAATACGTAACTCAACGATACGGTTGGGTTTTTAAAGATTGACATGCCGTCGGGGTTATTTGAAGCTGATTGTTCAAGGAAGAAATTGACCATTTCGGTTAACCCAACTCCCAGCATCATTCCCAAATATCCAAAGACCGTTGTTATTAGTATTGCTTCGATAATAACCGATCGAAGAATATGCGATGGTTGAGCACCTATGGCTTTACGAATTCCAAATTCGCGAGTGCGTTCTTTTACGGATACGAGCATAATATTACTAACTCCAACAATACCAGCAATTAGCGTGAAAATACCAATGATGCCAACAAATAGCGTAATGCCACCAAAAATCTTCATGGTTTCAATGTAGTCGCGCTGCGAGTTCCAAATCCACATGGCTCGTTTATCCTCGGGATTGAAACGAAGCGATTGAGCCATATTTTTCTTTAATTGTGTATTAAATGCCTCATTTTCAGCTTCGGTTTCGAGTCCATTAACAGTCATTGCAATCTCTCGAAATTTTCTATCAGGATTGTAAATTAACTGAGCTGTAGTGTAGGGAATGTATATGTTTCCATCTCCCCATTCAGCCTTTTTGCTGTTAACGCCAATAATCTGAAACATAATTGAACCAACTTTAATATACTTTCCAATTGGATTTACTTCTTTAAAAAGGACTTCTTTAATTTTTATATCGATTACGGCAACCTTATTTTTCGAAATTAAATCAGGTTTGTTAATAAATCGACCATTCCCTTTCTCGAATTTCAGATTGAAAATTGTTAGATAGTCGGGAGTACATCCAATTACTTGATAGTTGCTATGCTCAGAACCATAACTAACAGTGGATGTTTTTTCAATTATGGCAGTTGTTTTATCAGCGGCTTCAATTTCTTGTTTGATATTATCTACTTCTTTTTCGGAATATTTAAGTTCGCGTCCCGATTTAAGACCTTGATAAGGCATCGTAGTTGTACCAGTACCTATTTGAACTGTATTTGTAGCACGATCCGAAAAATTAGAAGTCACGCCATTCTTCAGACCATTACCAGCACCTAGTAGCACAATAAGTATAAAAATGCCCCACGAAACCGATAAGCCAGTAAGGACAGTACGCATTTTATTATGCCTTAATCCTGCAAATATTTCTTGTAGCGTATTCATTAGTCATTTACTATTTAATCATTTACCATTTACCATTTCTTTCATCCATTCTTTCATTTTTTCATTCTTACATTTCTTCATCACCACATCATATCACTTCCTCAATTCTATATTTTCAATCATTCCATCTTTGATATGGATGATTTTGTGTGTTTCGTCGGCAACAGATTTTTCGTGCGTTACGATAATGGTTGTTAATCCTCCATCGTTAAGTTCTTTAAAAACCTTCATCACATCCTCTGTTGTTTTGCTATCGAGAGCGCCGGTAGGTTCATCGGCAAGTAGTATTTTTGGTTCCGAGATGATGGCGCGCGCTATGGCAACACGTTGCTTTTGTCCGCCCGACATTTCGCTCGGTAGGTGATTTGCCCAATCGCGTAAGCCCATCCGGTCGAGGTATTCCATGGCAATAATGTTGCGTCGTTTGCGACTGATGTTTTTATAGTACAATGGCAAAGCCACATTTTCGAGTGCGTTTTTAAATTTAATCAAGTTAAACGATTGAAAAACGAATCCAATCATTTCGTTGCGGTATGCGGCCGCCTTACGTTCGCTCAAATCGCGTATCAGGGTGTTGTTTAGTAAGTACTCCCCCTGATCGTAATTATCTAAAATACCAAGTATGTTAAGCAAGGTCGATTTGCCCGATCCTGATGATCCCATAATAGATACATATTCGCCCGCGGCTATGTGCAAGTCAATTCCTTTAAGCACATGAAGCGAAGTTGCTTCGGTGAAATAGGTTTTGTTGATATTGGTCAGATTTATCATAATTCGTTTCTTTTATTTCAATGGATTTACTTGAATAACGATGCAAATATATGCACGAATATACTACTATGCAATACATAGTACATGGTAAAGGACAGTTAAATATTTTCTGAATGACTCTAATTGTCAGAATATCAATAGAATATATCAATAAAATATTTTACAAGTTAACTATATTTAACTTTGTAATTTGAAATATATCGCTTTTCGGTAGTGATATATTGAATAACGATATGTTGAATGTGAAGAGTTCTTATAAAATAAAAGCGCAACTTTTGGTTGCGCTTTGTGATGATGAGTTGATTATATAATGGACGTTGTTTTTACGAATGAAAACTAACCAAGCCTTCGATAGGGCTTTTTTGGATAGTGTGGAGATTAATACTGCATTGTGCGGCAGCAACAGCAAGCGTTGGTTTAAAATAATGTGCTACAGAGCCAACAAAGGATGTTGGGAGGTTTTTGTAATCGTATTGCTGCACGTTTCGTTCGAAGAAGTCGATAAAGCTACTTAGTACTAAATTAGAGACTTCGGGCTGTTGGAGGTTGGCCGATAGAAAAGGTGTAAATTGAGCCAGATAGCGATTGGGAAATGGCTTTTTGTACACATTTTCGAGTACAGTGGCTGGACTTAAATCGTATTTGGATAAAAACGATTGTTTTAATTCTTCAGAAACTTGATTCTTTAGACAATCAGCTACAAAACGTTTGGAAAGCACAGCACCACTTCCTTCGTCGCCTAAAATAAAACCGAGTGGCGAAACGTTGCTTTCAATTTCAGATCCATTGTAATAGCAAGAATTAGAGCCAGTGCCAAGTATACATGCAATACCTTTAGAATGTTGAAAAAGCGATCGAGCAGCACCTAATAGGTCGCTGTTGATTTCAATTTTTGCTTTGGCAAAGTGCGTACGAAGTGCATTACGTACCAACGCATTTTTTTCTTCGAAGGCACACCCAGCGCCGTAAAAGTAAATGGCCTCAATGTCGGTAGTGTTTAATTCGCTGATTAGTTGCGTGTCGATAAGGTCTTGTATGTCAGATTGCGTTTGATAAAAAGGGTTGATGCCACTGGTGAAAACTTCGAATTCAATGTGTCCGTTGTCAACTACAGCCCATTGAGTTTTTGTCGATCCGCTATCTGCTATCAGTATCATTATATTGCTATTAAAAACGTATTTAAAAAGTACTACAAAATAAACTAAAAAGCGCGAACATACCAAATGTCATTTAAAATTGATATTTTAGTGCTTTCAATTATTGGTCTTAATTTTACACCCAAAATACTCGAAAATACCGTAGAATGCTACCATGCACGCATACATAAACAAGGGATTCAAAATGCGCAATACAATTTTAATGTAACAACCATAACGGTATTAGAAGCATTGATTAATTTAAAAGTTCAAAATGTTATTAAAGATAACAAAAATATTGCACAATTTTAAAAAAAGGCCTAATTTTGTGTTGACTTATTCATTGTTTGCTATAAAAAATAATTTCGATGGTTTACCAAATTGCACTTGCACTCAGTATTCGACACATTATATGCGGTATACAAACTCCTTTTAGGTTTTTGTATACCGCTTTTTTATAGTAATCCTATCTACCTATTATCGAACAAATTAACGAACAAAAAATGAATGTTTTCACTAAACTAAACAAATTGGAGCAGTTACACAAACTTGTTAAAGAGCAAAAAACAGGTTCGCCTTTTGAGCTTTCCAATGTCCTCGAAATTAGCCGTTCGTCACTCTATATATTGATTGACGAGCTCAAATCATTTGATTGCCAAATTCATTATTCCCGAAAACGGCAGACCTTTTACTACAAAAGCGAGGTTGAATTAACGGTAAAATGGAAAGTTACACCTATTGAAGAGATTTCTGAATTAAGAAAGTTTAACGGAGGCTGCTTCACATTTCTCATTCCGTCCAGAATTTTGGACGGAACGAATCTATCTTTGCACCCGTATTCGGCCGGGTACAAAGAGTAAAGTCATTCGCTCAAAAATGAGTGGCACAGAAATATTTTACAAAATAAATTTTTAAGAAAAATGAAAAACTTAGATTTAAATGGTTTGGGCGTTCAGGAAATGAATGCAGAAGAAATGAATGGTGTTAATGGTGGATTTATATTGGCCGCTGCATGTGTGACTTTAGCTGTATTGTATCTTGCTGGTACATGCTGTGGTTTAGCGCAAGGAAGATATATTCCAGATGGTCGATAAATTTTAATTTAGACAAGATAAGTGCAAATTTTGTACTTATCTTGTCTTTTATGAAAAGTAATTATGAACAAAAGTAAAATTTATATTGCATTTAGTTTGTTAATATCAAGAATAATTGATATGTATACTACTATTG
>JAGNPC010000046.1 GCA_017989795.1 Paludibacter sp.
ATATTATTGTTGAATGTACTAAAGAAATGGAGCAATCAGTAAAAAATATTGTACATATTTATCAGGGTGTACTTGATGGTTTATTTACAGAAGATAGAAAAGCATTGAATAAATTGTATAAAATGGCCGACGAGTTTCATGGCCGTTCTAAACGCCGCCGCTTGAACGATGTATTGCCAACTATTCAAAAACTAGAGCATCAATCGCTCGATACAGCTCAATATTATGTGCAAGCAGTGGATTATTTCTACGAAATTTCGATGTCGTTGCGATTCATTACCGAATCGAGTTACAAGTTTATTGATAATGCCCACGAAGGATTTAGCATTGAACAAATTGAAGATTTAAAAATGCTAGAAACTGAATTTGTTGCTGTTTATAGCGATTTTAATGAGATGATAGAGAAAAACGATTATTCGGGACTATCTATCATTAAAGAACGTAGAGCTACATTACTCGATTTGTATTCGGAGCTTGTAAGAAAACAAATTAAACGAACCAAAGATAAAGAATCTGGGTCACGTAATACAATTCTTTATTTGAACATTTTGAATGAAACCAAAGTAATTGCCATGAAATCAGTTAACTTGATGCGTGCGCAAATGAATCTTTACAACTCAGACGATTATATAAAAATAATGTCCTAAGTTTAAAACTCAATAATTTTCATATCCTCGGCGAGGATGGTATTTTCGAAAACGGCTTTTGCTTCGTGCAATAAGCCGTTTTTGTTTGCATAACGTGCCGAAAAATGACCAATTACAAGTTGCTTAACATTGGCTTTGAGAGCAATGGTAGCAGCCTGTTGAGCTGTTGAATGCATGGTAGATTTGGCACGTACAGCTTCGTCGGACATAAACGTTGCTTCGTGAAAAAGCAAGTCGACATGCTCGATAATAGGAATTATTTTTTCGGAATAAGCTGTATCGGAGCAATAAGCAAAACGCTTGGGCGCTTCGGATGGTGACGTTAATTTATCGTTGGGGATAATTTCACCATCGGGAGTTTCAAAATCTTCGCCTTGTTTGATTTTTGGAATACGCCACGTTGGCACTTTGTAAAAATCAATCATATCCCTTTTAATATGGCGATCACGTGGTTTTTCTTCGAACAAGAAACCACTTGTTGCCACTCTATGCTTGAGTGGAATGCTAAAGACCTTTACAGAACGATCTTCAAAAATAAGTTCATTTTTTTTAGTATCGAACGAATGAAAAAGCACTTTGAATGGTAAATCTTCGCAGAAAAACTGCAATTGGGCTGTCATTATTTGCTCCAAACCTTGTGGCGAATGAATATGTAAATCGGCGGTACGATTAAGCATCCCGAAACTAGATATTAAACCGATAAGTCCGAATACATGGTCGCCATGCAAGTGCGAAATAAAGATATGCCCCATCCTATTCGTTTTCACGTTCATTTGACGCATACGAATTTGTGTTCCTTCACCACAATCAATCATATACTGCTTATCGCGTATATCTAAAATTTGTGATGTTGGGAAATTACTTTTGGTTGGCAAGGCCGAGCCGCATCCTAATATGGTAAGAGTTGCTTTTATAATCTTGTTTTTTCTTTTAACACAAAATCACGTCCTAAATATTTTTCTCGAACTATAGGGTTGGCAGCCAACTCATTGGAGGTACCTTGAAATAGTATTTTCCCTTCGAATAAAAGATACGCTCTATCCGTAATCGATAGGGTTTCATCCACATTGTGGTCCGTAATTAATATACCGATATTTTTATCTTTTAGTTTCCAAACAATATCCTGAATATCCTGTACCGCAATTGGATCGACACCAGCAAAGGGTTCATCGAGCATTATAAAGCGTGGTTCAATAGCCAAACAGCGTGCAATCTCGGTTCTACGTCGCTCACCGCCCGACAAACGATCGCCCAAATTAAAGCGTACATGCTCGAGGTTAAACTCCGAAATTAAGGTTTCGAGTTTTTCTTTTTGATATTCCTTGCTAAACTTGGTCATTTCGAGCACTGAACGAATATTATCTTCGACTGTCATTTTACGAAACACAGATGCTTCTTGAGCCAAATAACCAATACCGCTTTGCGCTCTACGATAAACAGGGTATTTGGTTATTTCTACATCATTCAAAAATATTTTTCCTTCGTTGGGAGTAACAAGACCAGTTGTCATGTAGAAGGTTGTAGTTTTTCCAGCTCCATTAGGCCCCAGTAATCCAACAATTTCACCCTGCTTTACGTGTATCGAAACATCGTTAACTACAGTACGCTTTCCATATTTTTTAAACAAGTGTTCGGTACGGAGTACCATATTTTCGTTTTCCATGCTCAAATGAATAATTTGCTACAAAAGTACATTTTTTGAATCAAACGACCAATATAAGTATTGAACAAGATAGAATTATTAGGAAAACAACAAAAACAGTCTATCATTAGCTAATTATTAAATTAGAAATGAAGAATAAACTTAATATATTTAAACGCAACAAAAAACTACAATATGCAAAACAAATTACATTTTTTTCTTAAAAACATTTGCAAATTAAAAATCAAAATTTAACTTTACAAAATTATTAATCAACAAAAGCATTATAACATGAAAATCACGAAAGCATTAATTACAGCTGCTGGTCCTGATCAACGAAATCTGGCTTTACAAACATTGGTGGATAGAGATGGTCAACGCAAAACGGTACTTGAGATATTAATAAGTGAAGTTCGAAACGCGGGCATCGAAGAAATAGGAATAGTAGTGTTACCAGAGGACATTGAACTGTACCGATCGATTGTAAACTTCGATACGCAGGTTCATTTTATTGCACAAGATAAAGCGCGTGGTTATGGATATGCCGTTCTGTGTGGAGCTACATTTGTTGGTGATGATTATTTTTTACATTTAGTGGGCGACCACCTATATGTAAACCGCTCCGAACAACCTTGTGCGAAACATTTGGTAGAGATTGCTCAAAAACACAACTGCCCAGTTTCGGCTGTTACTTCAACCCGCGAAAACCTGATACCTAACTTCGGAACAATTGGTGGTAGGCGAATACATCCAACAACGGATTTATTTCAGATTGAACGCGTTATTGAAAAACCAACCCCTACCCTAGCTGAGCAGAAATTAATTATTCCTGGCTTACGAGCAGGTCATTATCTTTGCTTTTTGGGCATGCATGTACTTTCGCCTACTGTTTTTGAACTTTTAAACACCAAATCTGAGCAAACCATTGATAAACCCTTTGGTCTAAGTGAGGCACTCAATGAACTGAGTACCAAAGAACAGTATCTTGCATTAGAAAAAAATGATTTACGATTTGATATTGGCTCCAGATATGGATTACTCAAAGCACAATTGGCCTTAGCACTTAGTGGCGACGACCGCGATCAAATACTTACAGAGTTAGTAGAGTTTTTATCGCTTCGCAATGTTAATAGCTAACTTACCAACAACAGTTAAGCGAACTTGCCATAAACATTGAAAACAAAAAAACCATGAGTATATTAATAAACATTATACAAGCTACTGACTCGGATACAAAAGACCGATCACTAGATGAGATTTGCAAGCATCTTTCACTTTCTGAATTACTGAGTGAAACCTTAGAACTTGAGCACTATCGCAAACAAGAATCAAACTTATATAATAAAGTGCGTGCCTTGTTTTTTCTCTATGCTATCCATCGTTTTTATATTCCTTATCAGCAAAAAGTTAGTACGCGAGGTTTATTGCCTTTTGAGGCACACGAGCATTTATTAAAACGCCGTTTTGAAGAAGCCATACAGGTATTTCTAAGTATTCAAGCTGAGCATGGTGCCAACGAGGGCATTTCGAGTGGGCTGGCCGAAGCGTACCATCTGCTAGCTTTCCAAACCCTTGCCGACCAAGTGAAAATCAGTGTGCACTCTACCGCTGGCAATCGCTGGATGTTTCGTATCAGTCACCCATCCGACCAACCCTTACGCATATTAAAAACGCTCAAACAGAAAAATGAAGATACTGGCCTATATCCTTGCTTGCACGAAACAACGCCTGTACGTATGGACATTTCGCATAGCTGCTGGAGCGATATTTTCTTTTTGGGAATGGATTATCCCGAGGGAGCTAATGTATTAAATATCTCGGTAGATTTATGTATAAAAGATGATAAAGGTCTAACCCCTCGTCCACCTATCGAAACATGGTTTAGAGTTATAGATGAGCCAGTTATACGACTCACGAGTATCGACCTAGCTGCATCAGCCGACATTAAGGAGTTAAGCGAAGTATTTGATTTTGCCAAAGATTACTTGGGCTTACTCAAAGCAGCTGTAATTGCCTCTGGAATAGTACCCCCTGGCATGGAGGGTGCTGGTTTAGCGTTAAGCTATTTGCTTGATAAAATGGTTGGTAAAGGAAAAGGAATAGAGATAGCAAGCAAGGTAAATAATATACCAAAAGGATCAAGATTAGCTGTTTCTACTAATCTGCTAGCCTCACTTATATCAATTTGCATGCGCGCCACTGGTCAAACCGAGGAGCTAACGGGCGTATTACTGGAAGAAGAACGCAGATTAGTGGCAGCCAAAGCCATTTTGGGCGAATGGCTCGGTGGTTCGGGAGGCGGCTGGCAGGATTCGGGTGGCGTATGGCCGGGCATGAAAACGATTCAAGGTAAAATAGCGTCGTCCGACGACCCAGAGCATGGCGTTAGTCGTGGCAGGTTGCTACCAAACCACACCGTGCTATCAAACACCGACACAAGCGGTGCCGACATTCGCCAGAAACTACAGGATAGCTTAGTAATAGTACATGGTGGCATGGCACAGGATGTGGGGCCTGTACTCGAAATGGTGACCGAGAAATACCTTCTACGCTCTCATAAAGAGTGGATAGCTCGTCAATCGGCCATTAAATATTTTGACGAAGTAGTTGAAAAACTAAAAGCAGGTGATATTAAAGGCATCGCGGCATTTACGCATAAAAACTTTGATGGCCCCATACAAGAAATTATTCCATGGGCTACCAATGTGTATACCGAAAGTATAATTAGCACTGTACGCAGTGAATTTGGAGAGCACTTTTGGGGATTTTGGATGATGGGTGGCATGTCGGGTGGTGGCATGGGTTTTATATTTGACCCAGAACACAAAAATAAAGCACAAAAACGATTGCTCGAGATAATGCTCGCATCGAAAAAACAGTTGGAAAACGGAATTCCATTTGCAATGGAACCAGTAGTTTACGACTTTAAAATAAATGAATATGGCACCAAAGCTGAATTACTAACTGCAACTTCCGCTTTGATGCACGAAGATTATTACACGCTCAATTTACCAAAAATAATAAAAAAAGAACTGAATGAACTAACTGAATGTCAGCGAAATGAACTTGCAGTACTAAGCACTACCTATAAGTTAAGTAGCAATTACAATGGGTTTGTAAACAACCTATTCGATCGGATAATTCCACAAACACAGGGTGAAGAAAATCACCAAACTGCACTCTCAAATTTACTCGTCGAATTAGGATTTCATCCAGCACAACATCAGCAAATAAAAAACGAGTTGAAATTAGGTAAAATTGGACTATCCAAAAATCGTTTGCCGGCCAACTCCACTATTGAAGATGTGCAACCAAATGAGATAGCAGAGCAGCTTACTATCTCGACCGACACTTATAGGCAACTAGGCGAACAAGCGCTACGTAATGGCGAACTTGCAATTGTTACATTGGCAGGTGGAGCAGGTAGCCGCTGGACTAAAGGCGCTGGTGTTGTAAAATCGCTCAATCCCTTTGCTCAGTTTGCGGGTAAACATCGAAATTTCATTGAAATACATGTAGCTAAAACAGCTCACTCAAATGCGAAATATGCTGCAAACATACAACATGTGTTTACTTCGAGTTACCTGACACACAAACCCATAAACAACTTCTTAGCTAATATTAAGTCTGATAACAAAATACGTATTTCGGAAGGAAAAGTAATTGGTTTGCGACTAATACCTATGGAGCGCGACTTGCGTTTTATGTGGGAAGAAACAGCGCAAAAAATGCTCGACGAACAAGCACAAAAAGTGCAACAAAGTGTACGTGCAGCATTGATTAACTGGGCACGCAACATGGGCGAAGGCGAAGATTATCGCGATAATCTATCGGGACAATGCATTCACCCTGTGGGGCATTGGTACGAAATACCTAACTTATTTTTAAATGGTACCTTGCAACAGTTATTGAGCGAAAATCCCAATTTAAAGCAACTTTTAGTTCACAACATTGATACTTTAGGAGCCAATGCCGACCCCGCCTTATTAGGTTATCACATTAGCTCAAATGCTGGAATGACTATTGAAGTAATCAGTAGAAAGTTCGATGATAGAGGAGGTGGTTTATCTAAAATAAATGGTCAGCTACGTTTAGTAGAAGGCCTAGCACTACCCGACGAACGACAAGAGTTTAAATTAAGTTACTATAATTCAAATACTTTCTGGATAAATATTGATCATTTATTAAAAACCTTTGGTTTAACCAGAGATGATCTAACAAACCAAACATTGGTTGAACAACAAGTGTACAAAATGGCTGCCCGCATGCCGAGTTATGTGATTATTAAAGACGTAAAAAAACGGTGGGGAAAAGGACAAGAAGATATTTTCCCTGTCACACAATTTGAAAAGCTATGGGGTGATATGACTGCAATTAGCGACCTAGAATGCTCCTACATACATGTGGAGCGCAACAGAGGCCAACAGTTGAAAGAAGTAGCGCAGCTCGATGGTTGGTTGCGTGATGGTTCGAAAGATTATATTGATGGAATTTGTCAGTTCTAAATAATACGCTGAAATTAGTTTGCAATAAGGTTTTTAAAAGCCTTGTGCAAACTAATTTCTTTTATCCACACCCCACATCAATTTGTTTTTCAGGTTATCAAAAAAAGTATGATTGGGTTGTTTTAATATTTTCACAGCAAAATCTGCTTTCGAAATACGAAGTTTTGCCTGTTCAGTCATGATGGTGTTTCTCCCATCCAAAGCTAACTGATAACAATTACTCCTACTACGAACCTCCAAATCGATTATCCAGTTATCCGGAACTATGAGCGGTCTAACATTTAAACTGTGTGATGCAACTGGCGAAAGAATAAAATTACTTGCTTGTGGTACCATAATTGGTCCCCCAACACTCATTGAGTAAGCCGTTGAACCTGTAGGTGTTGAAACAAGCAGGCCATCAGCCTGATAAGTATGTATTGGTTCGCCATTGAGCGTGGTGTGTATACTAATCATCGACGAACTATCCTGCTTTAAAATAGATATTTCGTTCAGCGCATACGGATAATCAATCACCGTTCCATCCGAACATGACACCGTTAGCAAGGTTCTTTCCTCTACTTGCAACTCGCCATTAAGCATTGCTTGTACAGCAGGAATCATATATTCAACTAATACATCGGCCAAAAATCCAAGTCGGCCCATATTAATACCCAATATTGGCGAATTTTTCACACCAATACGAGCAGCCGAATTTAAAAATGTTCCATCACCCCCTAAGCTTAAAGCGTAATCGCAAACAAAATCATCATTTTCTATGCAATTTACGTTGCAAAAATCTAAACTGGCGTCATTTTTGATACAATCAAACAAAGATTTATCAAGCAAAATATGAACTTGAATACTATTTAAAAAGTTGATTAATTCTTTTAAATACTTTATCGTTGATTGATGATAAGTATTTCCAAAGATGGCAATTTTCATTTACATTCAGATTAGTGGATGATTAATATCAATTTATTATGAATTATGTTACAAAGGAACAAAATGAAATTCACAACCACAAACCTATATGTCTATTTTTTTTTGTAATTTTGTGCTGAAAAAATATTAAAATGACAAAACTAAGCGTAAACATAAATAAAGTGGCCACCATCCGCAATGCACGCGGAGGCAATGTTCCAAATGTATTAAATGTAGCACTCGACTGTGAGCGATTTGGGGCCGAAGGCATAACTGTACACCCACGCCCCGACGAACGACATATTCGGTTTGCCGATGTACATGAGCTAAAACCATTGCTAACTACCGAGTTTAACATAGAAGGCAATCCAGACGACAATTTTACACAGCTTGTGATAGCTACTAAACCACAGCAGGTAACATTAGTTCCCGACGCGCACGATGCCATAACCTCTAATGCAGGTTGGGATACAGTACGTCATTTCGAGTTTTTGAAAGCACGCACACAAGCCTTTCAAGAGGCTGGTATTAGAGTATCGATATTCGTAGATGCAGACCCTTTGATGGTTGAATATGCAGCTAAAATTGGTGCCGACCGTGTAGAATTATACACCGAACCCTATGCTACGCAATACCCTATCGACCGCGATAAAGCAATACAACCTTTTGTAATTGCAGCTCGAAAAGCTCGCGAATGCGGCTTAGGGTTAAATGCTGGCCACGATTTGAGCCTTGAAAATCTCGAATTTCTAATCAAAAATATTCCTTGGATTGATGAGGTTTCGATAGGACATGCACTAATTGCCGACGCTTTATATTTAGGTTTACAAAAAACAATTGAAGCTTACAAAAAACAAATCCAATAATTTTTCGTTAATGATTCAGATAGTTTTTTATCTGCATTTTCAATATTATTTAATTAATGATTAAAACAAAAATAAACGTATGAACTTAATGCTTCTTCTTCAGGCCCAAACAGCAGTAGCCGAAACAACAGCCGCGGTAGCCACCGAAATGAATTTATGGGAAATGTACCAATATGGTGGCCCTATTATGCATGTTTTGGTTGTAATGTTTGCTTTAGCTATTTATATTTTTATCGAACGACTTGTTACTATTAAACAAGCATCAAAAGAAGATAGTACATTTATGAATAGGATTAAGGATTATATTTACGATGGAAAAATTGATGCCGCTAAAAAACTTTGTCGTGATACAAACACACCTGCTTCACGAATGATTGAAAAAGGAATTAGCCGTATTGGCAGACCTATGGGTGATGTACTTGTTGCTATTGAGAATGTAGGTAATCTTGAAATAGCAAAGTTAGAAAAAGGGTTGGTGATTATGGCTTCTGTATCGGGTGGAGCACCTATGTTAGGGTTTTTAGGTACAGTAACAGGTATGGTGCTAGTTTTCTTCAACATGGCTCAAAACTCAGGAGGGGCAATCCAACTAGCTGATTTATCAGTTGGTATGTACCAAGCAATGGTAACAACTGTTGGAGGTTTAATTGTTGGTATTTTAGCCTATTTTGCCTATAACTACTTAGTTTACAGAGTCGATTCGGTTGTTCGTATTTTAGAAGCTCGTACCATGGAGTTTTTAGATTTACTAAATGAGCCTGCATAATGATGATGTGATGATGTGATGATGCAAGAATGTAAGAATGAAATAATTTGAACGATAAAAATTCATTTTAACTCTTTCATATCACAACTCAACAGATTGTTCTTCAAAATTAATTTAACTAAGCGTCTTATTTCTAATTTCTAACTTCTAATTTTAAAAAAATGGCTTTAAAGAAAAGGAATAAAGTTGAAGCAGCATTTTCAATGTCTTCAATGACCGATATCATTTTCTTATTATTAATATTCTTTGTTATTTCTTCAACAATGTCGTCGCCCAACGACATAAAAATTAATTTACCTCAAAGTAATGCTTCAAGTACAACCAAGCCAATTATCGCTAAGGTAACTATTGATGCAGCAGGAAATTATTTTGTAGCTATTGGCAACGACCAACCCATTGCCATAGCACCCGAAGCACTCGAACAGCACATTTTAAGCCTTGTAGCCCAAGATTCAACAACCTACATTGCACTTCATGCCGACCAAGAAATTGCTTACAAAGAAGTTGTAAAAGTGTTAGACATTGCTAATCAGCATAAATTAAAACTTGTGATTGCCACAAAATCGTCTACAAAGTGAAAAAATCGGAATCATACGGACTAATTGGTTCAATAACTTTAACATCATTATTGATATTATTGTTATTCATACTTGTTATGCCTGGGCTCGAAAAACCACAAAACGACGAGGGAATAATGGTTAGCTTTGGCGATGCAGATATGGGTAGTGGAATGACTGAACAACCCGCAGTTCAACCCGCTAATAAACCCGCAGATCAACCTGAAACCAAAACAACTACCCCTCCACTGTCGACTTCAAAGCCAGCAAAACAAGATGTAATGACCCAGGATGATAACTCATTAGCAATAGCTGCTACAAAAAAGAAAGAACTTAATGAGAAACTAGCTCTGGAAAAAGAAATTGAAAAGGAAAAACAAGAACAAATACGTAAAGCCAACGAAAAGAAAAAAGCCGAACAAGATGCCATTGAAAAAGCAAATGCCATGAATGGTTTGTTTGGTAACAACAATTCAAAGGGTAGCGGCACTACAACAGGAGATACAAGACAAGGCAACCCTGCTGGCTCTGGTAACTCTGGAGGCAACTCATGGTCGCTCAATGGACGGTCGTTAAAC
>JAGNPC010000300.1 GCA_017989795.1 Paludibacter sp.
TCAAAGCAACCAAGCGTAATAAGCACTAACAAAATTGTGAATTTAAAAGTATTCGTATTGATATTTAAAATATAATGCGCTATCTTTGTATTTACTAAAATTGAACTGAAATAAATAAGCAAACTTAAAATGCTCATGCGGCGAAGTAATTTCAGAGGAAGTTATTTTAGAGAATAGTTTTACATCACACCTTCAGTTACTGCCATATCTCGCCCTATTGCAGGTGTAATTACACCCATTTCCCATACTTCAATTTCCACTTTTCGAATTTAAAAAAAACACGTTCAACGAGCCATACCAATTTGTATGCCCAAGGGTGTTTTTTCAGTCGCTGCATTTGGTCAATGTCAAACGAATATTGATCGTAATCAATCAAAATGGAGTGAGGAATTAACTCTTCGAGCACGCGTCGACGCTCCTGTTTATCGAGTTGGAGGTTGGTGCTGCTAATGCCGCTGGTGTCGAAGTACGATACATAGATATTGGCAAACTCCACTCGGGCGTGGTTTAGGCCTGCCACTTGGAGGTACCATTTCCAGTCGGACACGATGCGTAAGGACTCGTCGTACAGACCGTACTGATTGAATAGCTCACGACGAATATAAGCTGAGGTATGCTCTATGGTGCCCCGATAAAAAGCATAGAGCGAAACAGGGATGTTGTTGAACGGTTTGTAACGTTTCTTTCCATCCGGACGAATGCTTATCACCCCACCCACCAAAATGTCTACTGGACCTCCATTCTCCAAACTCCTAACTCCAAACTCCGAACTCGAAACTTCCCGAATCATTTTCTCCACCACTTGATCATCTACCAGCCAATCGCCCGAATTTAGAAAATGAATGTAGTCACCCTTTGCCTTGCGTATCCCCTTATTCATGGCGTTGTAAATGCCCGAGTCTTTTTCCGAGTAAAAGCCCCCGGTAATTTCTCCGTTTGCACTTTTCCAGCTACAACTGGTAAATCCATTTACAGTAGCATTCATTTCCTTTATAAAGCTATGCAAAACTTCGGTATCGCTCTTTGCTCCCCCTTTAGGGGCTTGGGGGGCAACACCATCAACGATGATATATTCAAAGCTCTTAGATGTTTGTGTCAATACGCTTTCGATGGTTTTTTGCAAACCGGCGGCGTTGTTGTAGTTGATGGTGATGATGGTGAGGAGCATTTCGTACTTTTTAATTTAATGTTTATTTTCCTAATGAACTTAATGAGATTACATTTATTCCGTCTGGACTTTGATAGCTTATGCCTATGCCAGTAATAATATTTGATTAAAAGTCAGTGGTTTGCGACCTTTTTGCAATTGTGCTTTCAGAAATGCTTCGAACGAGGCTTGCGACAAGGCAAACTCCGTTTTTACATCTTCTTTGTGCTTTAATATATCGTGAAAAATATATACTTCGGGTCCTCGTTGTAGTTTGCTTATAATTTTAAGCAGAAAAGTATATAGTCTGTTGTGTTCACGCACAAGGCGGAGTTTTATGGGTATCATTGGTAATTATTGTTTGAATCGTTTCAAATATTTGTTCGGCTTGTACTTTGCCTAGTCCTGCTTTTACAGCTACAGCAATCAGATCGTTTTTAGTAGGTTCAATTTTATCGTTTATGGTGGTGGTATGATACCCGTTTATCCCTTCGCTTGGCAATATATCGTAGGCAGGTGTCAGTTTCCATTCATGCTTATGGTACATATTTGCTGCGCTTCGTTCGCTAATGTGTCAAAATCAGATAAGCTAGTTTGTTCATACACACTTTGATCGGGTCTAAATTCCAATGCCCCACGTCCCGATGATCCTACAATCGATAATTTATCTAAAACGCTTATTGAACGAGGTCTTATGCCCATTTTTTGTAAGTAACGCTCCAAAATAATCATACCCCACCCATCGGGCAAGCAATCGTCGAAAACCCCAAAAATACCCTTAAATGGTTGTGGCTTCGCTATAAATACGCCCGAACGTAGTGGTAGTTCGAAAGGGGAAATCGAAAATCCGTTTTGCAAAAACTCAGCGCTATATTCAAAAGCGCATAAGCCAGTTTCGGTAAGTGCAATTTTTCCTACCAATTGATTTTGCCAATATACTTCTACGCTTGTTACAGGATTCATTTTTTAACTCCTCTTTTTCGTGTATTAGTTTTGCCTTGAATAATCTCATCGATGCTTTGATATTTTTTTTGTGAGAAAAGCAACTCAAAATCGTTTAATGCATCGAGGGCAAAAGCTATTCTAGCCAGATTTAATAAGGCAATTTCGCCTGTCCGTTCAAAGCGCCGGTACGTTTCAATATTCACATCGGCACGCAAGGCTAAACCTTGTTGTGTTAAATTTAGTTCTAACCTTCGCTGCTTAACACGTAAGGCTACCGACATGCAAACTTCGGAAGTTGATTTTGTGTTAAGTTGTATTATAGCACTATTTGTGGTCATTTAAATTCGTTTAATAGTTATATATTGCTAATTGCAAAGATAGTTGTTTTTTTTTGAGATTTACCAATTCAGCAACCACTTCCACACAGGAACTACCTCAATTACAGTATTATTAATCTCAATGGTGTTCTCGTCATCTTTGGTAATTATCATTAAATCTATATCGTCGAATTGGTTTTTCATTTTAAGTAATGCATTTACATCCCGTTTACGGGTCAATTCATCTTTTAAATCGTAGCTTACCTGAATGGCTAAATGCTTCTCGGGAATATAAAAATCTACTTCAACACCATTCTGATAATAATAAAAATCGGAACCGAACAGCTGTTGGAGCTTTATGGCTACCATGTTTTCAATCAAGGCTGTATTTGGGTCAATAAGAAAAAGATTTAACAACCCATTATCGCTAAAATAGTATTTCTTATTCGAAGTTTTATCGGCTAATTTTGCATTAATATTTTCTACTTCAAAACATATCCAGTTTTCGTTGATGTGGTTCAGATAATCAATAATGGTATCAGTACTTACTTTTTTACCTGCCGACGAAACAATATTTGATAATCGAGAAAATGAAACGGGCTGTTTTACACTCTCGGCCAATTTTCGGATAAGCATTTTGAGTGCAAAATCGTTTCGTACCTGGTAGCGGGTAACCAAATCGCCAAAAAATAGTTTCTGAAACAAATTACTTAGCCAGGCACGTTTGTCGGTTACGTTGAAATGTTCGGGTAGACCTCCGTACCTAAAATAGGTTTCGAAAGCTTTTGTAATATCTGTACTTCGGCTGTATATTAAATTTTTGTCATTTATATCAAAGTCAAGCATTTGCAGGTATTCCGAAAACGAAAAAGGATGGATTTGCTGAATCATAAATCGACCTCCAAGTGTGGTGGCAATCTCGCTACTTAACATACGGGCATTGCTACCTGTGATATATACTCGATAGCCTTGGTCGGCAAGCCGACGCGCGAATTTTTCCCATTTATCAACAACCTGTATTTCGTCTAAAAAGAAAATCGGAC
>JAGNPC010000301.1 GCA_017989795.1 Paludibacter sp.
CGACAGTAGGGGGCGAATTTATGGCTGTATTGCCGCTCAAAATGGCATACAACTCGAGCATAAACCACAGATAAATCTGAGTGAAAAATTAGCATTTGCACTCAACCAAAAGCAGGATATTCAATTTGTGGGTCACAATAGATCCATGCAATTTATTGGTGGATAGTGTTTTATTTTCAATCAGTATTGTCCGCTAAAAGATTTTGTTATTATAAAAATCTTATATCTCTCACTTCGTTCGAGATGACATTCAGACATTTAGTCTTAGGGTGGAGGTTGGTTGGCGGCAAAGCCGCTAACCAACCTCCACTCGCCCAAATTCATCGTAATTCATTGTCATTCTGAACGAAGTGAAGAATATAATAATTTTTACCAGATACCAATGATTTTCAATGTATTATTTTTAATATATTTGTAATAAATTTACGAAACAACTTTTAAAAATTAGAATATGAATAAGAAAACTTTTTTTTCAACCCTATTTGTAGCTTCTTTATTTTTAGGAATGCAAGCTCAAAATAACTCCGAAAGTAATAAGCCAATTGAGCCAACAAAAGCAGCCGTTAGCACTTTTTTGCCTAAAGTAGGTGGTTTTGTGAATGTTAGGCATCAGTATTCAACGGAGGCTAACAGTTATAGTACTGGTAAAAGTGGTTTCGACTTGCGTCGCGCCTATTTGATTTTATCGGGTAATATTACCAAAAGTATAAACTACTTTGTGCAAGGCGACTTAGCTGGAACACCAAAATTATTGGATGCCTTTGCCGAGTGGAAAGCTTTCAGTTTTTTAGCTGTTCAAGTTGGACAATTTAAAACGCCCATTACGCTTGAAAACCCTTACGCTCCTGTCAATCTCGAAACGGCTGAAAACTCGCAAGTTATTGAAGCATTGGTATATAATATTGATGTAAGCAAAAATGCTGGTCGTGATTTGGGTATAAATTTTAATGGATCAGTAATTCAGATGAAAGGGTTTAAATTGTTAGATTATCGGTTAGCACTATTAAATGGTCATGCAATTAACGTTACCGACAACAATAAAACGAAAGATATTGCTGCGAGTTTATTCGTCCATCCAATAAAATTTTTAACTATTGGAGGCTCACTTTATAAAGGTAAATATGGCCCCGAAACAACCAAATATACACGCGACAGATACTCTTTAGGAGCCAAATATGACGACGGAAAACTGCTTGTAAGAACCGAATATGTAGCTGGTCAAACAGCTGCAATCGAAAGCGATGGTTATTATGCGTCGGCTGCCTATTATGTTACATCAAAAATTCAGCCGGTGTTAAAATACGATTATTACAACCCAAATACCAAATTGCAAAAAATGGACAATACGGCATTAACTGCTGGTGTAAACTATTGGATAACAGCAAAAAGTAGAGTGCAGTTTAACTATACGCTCAAAAATTTTGCCGATAGCGCCAAAGACGATGTAAATTATTTTGCTACGCAATTTCTTATTTCTTTTTAAAAATATTTAGATTAAAGTAGAATATATGATAAGCTATAATTTAGTAATGTATGGCGCATTAAAAGATTTTTTTCCTTCAAAAATGAGTTTAGAGCTAGCCGATGAGTGCACCGTAAAAGTGCTCATCGGTGAGCTTAAGCTCAAATTTCCAGAGGCTTCGGATGTGCTTAGTGTATGTCAATTGGCTGTAAATGATGTGTTTGTGAGTGATGAAAAGTTTCTTTTAAATGGAACGGAAATTGTGTTATTGCCTCCTTTTAGTGGTGGTTGAAATTAAATTGAATGGAAAAATATATTACCAATCAGCCTATTAATTTGTTTGATTTTTGGCAGCAGGTACATTCATCCGAGTCGGGTGCAGTGGTGGTGTTTAGTGGCGAAATTAGAGGTCGAAGCAAAGATAAATCGGTGGCTTGGCTCGAGTATGAAGCTCATGAATCGATGGCCGAGAGAATAATTGCCGCTATTGTGCAAAAAGCAAACGAGAAATGGCCTTTAAACAAGGTCGTTTGTTTGCATCGGGTTGGGCGGCTCGAAATTACAGATTGTGCGGTGCTCGTAATTACGTGCTCTGCACATCGCGATGCGGCCTATAAGGCAAATAGATATATAGTGGATGAACTAAAACACTACGCGCCAATATGGAAAAACGAAATTTTTACCGACGGAACACATGCATGGGGACAAAACTGCGAGGGCTGTGAGCATGCTTATCATACAAACGCAGACATAAATATATCAGATCAACACAAGCATTAATTTAATATTGAAATAGGTTCAACCCTCTAAAAAAGAGCCACTTTCGGTAAGTTTACTTTCTATTTTTTGGAGGTCGGGTATACCTATTTGCTTTCCTTGAGCAATAATTAGTCCTTCTTTTTTAAGTTCCGAAATAACACGTATTACTTGTTCCTGAGCCGTACCAGCAAAATCGGCAATGTCTTTTCGTGTTAATACTATATTGATATAACCATCAGTTTGTCCAAATTTACGACAGATAAACAGCAGTCCATTTACTACTTTATCACGGACGCTCATTTGCTGAAATTTCTTAACATTTGCCTCGCTTTTTTGCAACTGATCGGCATAAAACAACATAAAATCGTACATCAAAGCTGGATTTGCATGTAGCATATCGATAATTGTTTGTGTGTTGAAATAGCATAATTCAGTGTCAGTAAGCGAACTACTGCTAATGTCGTACACAAAGGTGGTGCCGAAACCGCGATGCCCTACTATCTCACCATTTTTACTGAAACGAATTATTTGCACCTTATCGTTTAGGGTTTGTTTGTATACTTTTACACTACCTTCGTATATAAAATACAAACCATTTACGGGTGTACCTTCCAAAATAAACTGTTGGCCAGCTTTACAAATAAAATTGGATTTTTGATCAATAAAAACTGTCATTGCTGGTTTTTCCGAATGTTTTAGGAGTAAACAGCTCGCATTTTTGCAGTTTGTACATGCTTTGTTTCGCGTATTCATAACGTAATATGTTCTATTTTCAATGTATTTATAGGCAAAGATACATTTTTTTTGCGATAATTATTTATATTCCGAATCTGATTAAGACTTAAAATCAATATTTGATAACGAAAATACCAATTATGTTATCAAAAAGATATATATATGCACTTTATTATCTCATAATAATGTTATTGATGTTAAATATGCTATTATTTGATATTTTTATTGAGAGCAAATATGATGTATGTCATATTATTTGTATATCTTTGTCAGGTTTTAAATAGGTAAAGGTATAATTTAAAAAGAAACAAAGCTTATGAGCACATCAGAATCAATAAAAAAGAAAATTGTAGTTGTAGGTAACGGCATGACAGGTTACAAGTTTTGCGAAAAGCTTGTAGAAAGCAAACTTAATTCCGTGTTCGAAGTGCTTGTTTTTGGCGAGGAGCCAAGGCCAGCATACGACAGGGTGCATTTAACGAGTTATTAC
>JAGNPC010000302.1 GCA_017989795.1 Paludibacter sp.
AACTAATACCGTAGAGTATATCCGAAACAACAGACTTAAACACCAATTACCCGAGATAAAAGAAATAGAAACCCTAAAAAAAGAATTCCTCTGCACCATAGACCACGCCTTACGCACCGAATATACAGGTGGTTTTGATGTGGTGATTGGAAATCCACCGTATGTGCAAGTAAATGATGATTTCTACAATAAATACAAAACATATAAGTGTGGAGATTTATATGCTTATTTTTTGGAAAAAGGATTAGAAATATTAAATACAAATGGACTTCTTAGTTTTATTACGCCTAGTTCGTATTTCACAAATTTAGGCTATATATCTTTAAGAGAATTCCTATTACAATTTAATATTATTAAATTGATTGATTTAGGCGAAAATGTATTTGCAGATGCTTCTGTCGATTCAGGAATTATTGTTGTGAGTAAAATATTTGCACATGATAATAAAATTAAATGTTCAGATAATAGTTTTAATTATTCTACAATTGAAAAATCTGTTTTTTATGGATTAGATAACAAAATATTTAATATCTATTTAAATCCTCTTTCTTTAGTGGTTGCAAAGAAAATTCTTTCAAAATCAATAATATTTTCGGAAATTATTGACTTTTCAAGAGGTGTTGAATTTGGTTTTAAAAGTGAAAATGTTAAAAGTATTCAGGATGTAAATACTTTTCCTATTGTTTGTGGGGGGAATATAAATAGATTTAAAATTGATTTTGAAAATAAATTCGTCAATTACGATGATAAACAAATTAATATATATAAATCCAAAGATATTTATTTAAACGAGAAAGTTTTGGTCAGAAGAATTGGAAATTCAATAATAAGTTGTTTTGATGATTCAAATTTATTTAATGTTTGTGACGTTTATAATTTACAACTTAAAGAAAATATTAAAGATGTAAACCTAAAATATATATCTGTAATATTAAACTGTAAATTAACCAATTTTTATTTTGACACAAAATTTAAGTCAATTAAAAAATTATTCCCCAAAATTCCAATTCAAAATCTAAAATTACTTCCAATTCAGAGAATTTCAATTAATGCCCAACTCCCCTTCATCGAAAAAGCCGACCTGATGCTTTCTCTCAACAAGGAGTTTCAACTCCTTGTACAAAAGACACAACGCACCCTAGAACGAAAATTCGACCTAGACACTCTACCAAGCAAACTGCAAAATTGGTACACCCTGACGTTCAAAGAATTTATTGCCGAACTCAGCAAAAAGAAAGTGAAATTATCCCTTGTACAAGAAGCCGAGTGGGAAGATTATTTTTTACAAGAACAAGCAAAAGCAATGGCTGTTAAAAATCAAATAGATGCTACCGACAAAGAAATAGACCGCATGGTGTATACATTGTACGAACTAACAGAAGAAGAAATCAAGATTGTGGAGGAGAATTAACGTTCCCCGTTCGCAAACATTGGCTTTTGGCAAGCACAACGACTACCAACACCGCCCTGCAATAGCGATGGTAATAGCAACACTCGTACGAGTTTAAAACCGCAGCGTTCTACTGCCGTCAATATCCTCAGTGATGTGCACTAGTAGCATTTCTGGAGGCAAGAGGGCTTCTATCTTGTCTGCCCATTCGAGAAAGCAGTAATTGCCACTATCGAAATAATCGTACACGCCAAAATCGAGGGCTTCTTGTGGCGATTGTATGCGGTAGAAATCAAAATGATAAACTTGGTCGCCCTTGTCGGTATCGTATTCGTTAACGATAGAAAAAGTAGGGCTGTTTACCGTATCGCTCACTCCCAACTCCTTGCACAAAGCTTTGATAAAAGTCGTTTTTCCTACACCCATCTCACCATAAAAAGCGATGATGCGAGATTCAGCAGGTATAGCTTGCAAAAATGTACGCGCCACTTCGGGTAATTGCTCTACGGAGGATATATGTAATTGAGGCATCGCGATGTACGTATTAAAACAAACTCATTTGACCCGTAATGTCCTCAATGATTTTCTTTCTATCAATGGGTTCTATCTCTTCGGTTACAACAGAAGTGTCTTCTTCGATTTCCTCATTTTCGGCACTCAATTCGGGTTCATCTTCGGTAATTTCGGGAAACCGTATAGGCTCTAATTCCACAATGTCTTTTATCTCAAGGGTTGTTAAGCGTTTGCCTTTGGCTTTGTAACTTTTCACGCCGATAAACTCTTCCACATCAATTTCAAGTGCTTCTTTTTCGGCATCTTTACCCCCAAATAAGAGTTGCAAACGAGGATATATTTGTGTAGAAAGAGACAATAAACGAGAGTTTGAATTTTCTCCAATAAACGAGGTTTTCTTGGGTGTGGGCTCTAAGGTAAAACGTTTTACGTAATAAAACTGCTGATCGGCATCGTACAATACGGCTGACCAGATTTTATCTTCGTCGAATTTTTCGACCAACAATAGATTGTCTTCAAAATGATTACTCAATTCAAAATTAGTGGTGTAAAAACTACCGTCTTTCGATAGCACCAAAATGCACTCATCGCTATCAAACTCGCCAAGCGAAACTCCCCTACCATCATAATTTAATCGCAACACATCCCTATCGAACCATACTTCGCGACCACCCAAGGTAGAACCGCCTTTTTGTTTCAATACAATTTTATGAATATCATTTTTGGTGAAAATATTTCCCATCGACGAACGACCTTTAATGGCAATATCGCAAAAGTTCCGTTCAAACACCAGAGTTTTAAGGCGTGGTTTGGGTTTTAGTGTTACTTTTAGCACTTCGGCCTCACCGTTGGGGTTGGCACTAAAATACAAGACTTTGCTACCCGCTTCGCCTTTTGTTACATCGTATTCTTTGTCGCGCGTAATACCGCTAATAGCAAATCGCTTGATGTAGCTCACACCATCTTTGCCATTGCGATACACCACATTGTATATGGTGCGGTCGTCGTTGCGTTTAAACACATTGATATACAGCACATTTTTGCCTGCATACAATTTTTCGGCTACTTTCGTTATTTTGTATTTACCATCTTTGTAAAACAAAATAACATCATCAATGTCAGAGCAGTTGCACACAAACTCGTCTTTTTTGAGCGAAGTGCCAATAAATCCTTCTTCACGGTTGATATACAATTTTTGGTTGGCTTCTACCACCTTCGTTGCTTCGATGGAATCGAAGTTGCGAATTTCCGTTTTACGTGGGTATAACTGTCCGTATTTTTCTTTCAGCGCAATAAACCAGTTTACTGTATATTCTACAATGTGTGCCAAATGGTGTATTACTTTTTCCAATTGTTCGTGCAAGTTGGCTATATGTTGGTCGGCTTTGTCCGAATTAAATCGTAAAATACGACCCATTTTTATTTCCATCAAACGCTCAATATCTTCTGTTTCTACTTCGCGGATAAATAGCTTTTTAAAAGGGACTAATCGTTTATCAATATGAGCTACTGCCTCAGCCAGGTTTTTACTTTCTTCAA
>JAGNPC010000047.1 GCA_017989795.1 Paludibacter sp.
GTACGTAAGCATAGCACACATGTCGCGCATCATAGTACTCGGCACGGTAGGCTTGCAGTATGTCTTTTATTTGTTCTACTGATTGAACCGGAATGGCAAAGGATAGGAATTTACTTCCTTTCTCTTTGTAAATGCCAGAACTTTGAGCTTTTATTGTTTTGAATGTAAATTGCATATAAAAAGCGCACTGTGAATTTGTTCACAATGCGCAAAAGTACTAAAAAACGGCGTTATTTAAAATATCTTACGGTATATATGGCAATAGGGACTACCATTCTTTTTGTCGTAATACTCTTGATGATACTCTTCGGCCGACCAGAATTCAGGAGCTGGCTTAAGCCATGTAGCTGGTTTATAGGCTTTATCTTTGAGTAATTGCATGTATTTTTCAACCATAAGTTTTTGTTCGTCGGATGTGTAAAATACTACCGATTGGTATTGTGGGCCAATATCAGGGCCTTGACCACCAATTTGTTCAAAATCGTGTGTTTCGTAATACAGTTTAAGCAATGTTTCGAAGCTAACTTTAGTAGGGTCGTAAATAACTTCAGTTGTTTCGATATGACCTGTTGTGCCTGTGCAAACTTCTTTATAGGTTGGGCTTTGTGTTTGGCCGCCCATATAGCCCACTGTTGTTTCGAGAACACCAGCTTGTTTCATAAAGTGGTACTCAGTACCCCAGAAACAACCCGATGCAAAATATGCTTTCTCCATTTTTGTTGTTTTAATAGGAATAAATTTCATTGATATGGAATTTACACAATGACGTGTATTTTTTTCGGTAAACGCCTCGCCTAAAAATACGTGGCCTAGATGTCCACCACAATTGGCACAAACAATTTCGGTTCGTTGCCCATCAGCGTCGGGTATGCGTTTAACAGCCCCTTTAATCTCATCGTCGAAGCTAGGCCATCCACAGTGTGAATCAAATTTGCTGTTGGAGTTGTAAAGTGGTGCATCACACTGTTTACATACATAAGTGCCCGTATCTTTGGTGTTTACGTATTCGCCTATAAATGGTCGCTCGGTACCTTTATTTAGGATAACCGAAGCTTCAAATGACGTAAGTGGGTTTAAATTCATTTTTTTGTTTTTTGTTTTGCACGATACCTGCGATAGACTAACGAAAAACCCCACTAGCATGAAAAGTAATATTTTTGTTGGTCGTATCATTATTAGTGGTATAATTGATTTTTTAGCATTCGAAACAAGCTTTGTTTCTTTCCATTAGTTCGTCAATGCATTCGCGTACAAATTCAAATTTGTCATAATCATTGCGTTTTAGTTGCCCATTCCAATAAATCAAGTCAATGTCGATAGGTACGTCGCCCATCATGTTGGTAAGCGGTGATCTTCCGAGTAAATCTTCAATGTGTTTAAAGTGTTTCTGGGTTTCTTTAGCACTATCGGCCGAAAGTAAGATTATTGCTTGATTTAAAAAATCATTTTTGTGCTTCGTGCCAACTGGTTTAGTGGTATATACGATGCTTTGATCTGTTATTTCAAAAAAATCACTTAGTAATTCCTTTACTTTTTTGAGGTTTTCCTCTTTTTGATAGTTAGAACCTAACATTACGACAGCAGTATTCATATTTTGGTTTTTATTGTATGCGAAAATATTGATATGGTTTTTGTTTTAGCAAAAAATGCCAAAGAAAAGTTCTTTGGCATTTTAATTTAACATTATGACAGTTTCTATTTTGTTTTAGAATCTATAGTCTTTCAGTTGATCTTGTAAGCGTTTGCGAGCTAAAAAGATACGACTTTTTACAGTACCAATTGGTAGATTCATAGTTTGTGCAATTTCTTCATATTTGAATCCTTCCACATGCATTGAAAATGGCACGCGATATTCATCCGAAAATGAATTGATTGTTTTGGTAATTTCACCAATAGCATAGGATCCCTCTGGACTGTCAAAGCCTGAATTTTGTGGTAAATTCAAATGATGTAAGTCTTCAGTTTTGTCTACTACTGTTTGATTGCGTACTATCTTGCGATAGTTATTTATGAAGATATTCTTCATAATGGTTAGTACCCAACCTTTGAAATTGACATTGTCGGTAAATTTTTCCTGATTGTCCAATACTTTTAATGTGGTATCCTGTAATAAATCTTCTGCTTCATCACGATTTAGTGTGAGCGAAAAAGCGAAATTACGCATGTTGCTTTGCAAGGCTACCAGTTCGTTTACAATTTGTACGTTTTTCATACTTTTCAAATTTTTTAACGTGTGAATAATAACTGCTTAAACATTTAAGTTGTACAGTGTGTTAACTTGAAAATAACTTAAGAAACGGAAATAAGTAATTGATTGTCAGTTGTCTATACTGAATAATGCAAAATAAAGAGCTCCTTTGTAATTGTTTTTTGAACTTATTACTTTGCAAATATAGAGTATATTTTTGGAATAAAATGTGTTTTCGAAAGAAAAATTTGATAGAATTATTGTAATTGTTTATATTTAACAATTGGAATGATTACAATATGTGAAAATTTAGATTTGAAATCTGTTAGCGTATTTGTAATTTGTTGTGATATAGCAATATATATATGTATTAATAAATTTTGATGTTAAAATTTAATATTTATCAATTATTTCATGCTTCAAATTAACTTAATTTGATGTAGTGTTGAATGCTTAATAATAAGGTTTTATATCACTGTTGTCCGGTAAAAATTATTATATTCTTCACTACGTTCAGAATGACAATGAATTACGTTGAATTTGGGCGAGTGAGGGTTGGTTGGCGGCTTTGCCGCCAACCAACCCTCACTCTAAAGACTAAACGTCTGAATGTCATCTCGAACAAAGTGAGAGAAATATGATTATTGTAACAACTAAACTTTTTACCGGACAATACTGATTCTGAACCTAATGAGAGATATAAGATTTTTGTAATAACAAAATTTTTTAGCGGACAATACTGGTTTTATATATATTAGATTGTATACATATTCGATAAATAGGTATTTTTTTTGTACTTTTGTAGCCAATTTCAAATTAGAAATGGCTAAATGCCTTATGCTCATTAGTTTATGAAAGAAGTACAGATTAAAGAAAAGCTTTTTAGAATATCAATTCCCGAAAGTGAAATACTTGCGGCAGTAAAAAAAGTAGCCGAACAAATAAATGCCGATTTGGGGGATTCTAATCCGCTATTTATCTGTGTTTTAAATGGTGCATTTATGTTTGCCTCCGATTTGATGAAGGAGATTAACTTTCCGTGTCAATTAACCTTTGTCAAGTTATCGTCGTACCAAGGTTTATATACGTCGGGAAATGTAAAAGAGATAATTGGCCTAAATGAGAGCATAGTTGGCCGTAATGTAGTGATTGTAGAGGATATTGTTGATACAGGTATAACTATGGAGCGTATTCTTGATTCGTTGGCTGCTAAAGGAGCTAAAGATATTCACGTGGCTACATTTTTACAAAAACCAGATGCATTGCAGCGTGATATAAAAATTGATTACGTGGCAATGAAAATTCCAAATGATTTTATTGTAGGGTATGGCTTAGATTACGATGGTTATGGTCGTAACTTACGTGATATATATACAGTGGTAAATAGTTAATTTTTAGATAATAAGGTATAATATGTTGAACATTATTTTGTGTGGAGCTCCTGGTTGTGGTAAAGGAACTCAAAGTGAATTGTTAGTTGAGAAGTATAGTTTAAAACACCTTTCGACAGGTGATTTGTTGCGTGCTGAAATTAAATCGCAATCAGAAGTAGGTTTACAAGCCGAAACAATTATTGCTAATGGTAACTTAGTGCCTGATGCCATGATTATTGATATTTTACTAAAAGCAGTGGATATGTATTCGGCTGATGCAAATGGATTTATCTTGGATGGTTTTCCACGTACTGTAGAACAAGCTATTGCACTTGAAAAGGCTTTTGAGGAGAGAAACAACAAAATTTCGTTTTTAATTGATATTCAGGTTGAAACAAATGAGCTGATTGAACGTTTGATTAAACGTGGCGAAACATCTGGGCGTGCCGATGATAATATGGAGACTATCAAAAAACGTTTGGATATTTACGAAACAAAAACGGCTCCTGTAAATGATTTTTACAAACAATTGGGCAAGTACCATGCAATAAATGGTATTGGTGCTATTGATGAGATTTTTTCGCGTATTTCGGTTCATATTGATGCCGAAATAAAAAAATAATAATAAAAAAATGGCTACTTCAAATTTCGTTGATTACGTCAAAATTTACTGCCGCTCTGGCAAGGGGGGTGCGGGGTCAACGCACTTTCATCGTGAAAAGTTCATTCAAAAGGGTGGGCCAGATGGTGGTGATGGTGGCCGTGGTGGACACATCATTCTGCGTGCTAACAAAAATTACTGGACACTGATTCACCTCAAGTATGCTCGACACGTTTATGCTGGTGATGGTGAAGGGGGTAGTGGTAGCCGTAGTTTTGGTAAAGATGGTGTTGATAAACTGATTGAAGTGCCTTGTGGTACGGTGGTTTACGATGCTGAAACTGGTGAGTGTCTAGGCGATATTACGGAAGATGGTCAAGAAATGATTATTCTTAAAGGTGGCCGCGGAGGCTTGGGTAACTGGCATTTTCGTACGGCTACTTTGCAAACACCACGTTTCTCGCAACCGGGCGAGGAGCGTATCGAAAAAACACTTATCCTTCAGCTTAAAGTATTGGCCGATGTTGGTTTGGTAGGATTCCCAAATGCGGGTAAGTCAACCTTACTATCGGTAGTGTCGGCTGCTAAGCCCGAAATTGCTGATTATCCGTTCACTACTTTGGTTCCCAACTTGGGTATTGTACCTTACCGCGACAATAGATCGTTTGTAATGGCCGATATACCAGGTATTATTGAAGGTGCAGCTGAAGGTCGTGGACTCGGTTTACGTTTCTTACGTCACATTGAGCGCAACTCAATATTGCTGTTTATGATACCTTCGGATACGGATGATATTGTAAAAGAGTATACAATTTTGCTCAACGAACTAAAACAGTATAATCCCGAATTGGTTGATAAACAGCGTATTTTGGCTATTACCAAATGCGATATCTTGGATGAGGAGTTGACGGAGGCTTTGAAAAATGAATTGCCTTCGGATATTCAAACTGTTTTTATATCATCTATTGCTGGCATTGGTATTGACGAGCTGAAAGATCTTATTTGGGAGGAAATAAACAAAGAATCGAATAAGGTTGTGGAGATAAGTCATAAACCTATGGAAATTATTCCAATAGAGCCTTCGGAGGACGAAGATGCAGATTATTGGGGTGAAGAAGAGGAAGATGAGGAGTTTTACGACGATGATGATGACGACGATGATGATATTTCGAAATACAAAGGTATAGGTTGGGACGATTTATAGAACTAAATATTTTATAGATATCAAGATATGATTACAAACGAAAGTTTGATACACTATCCAATTTTGAGTAAGTTCAATGAGCTTACTCATTTTTGTACCACCAGGTTTGGAGGTGTTAGTGCGGGCACTTATGGGTCGTTTAATCTGAGCCCGTACACAGGTGATGTGCTCGAAAATTATACACAAAACCAACATGAGCTTGCTTTAGAGCTTGGAATTTCTGTTGAACAGCTTCTATTTCCGAAGCAAACGCATAGCGATGTGGTGAAGGTGATTGATACAAGCTTTTTTAATTTATCAACCGAAGGTAAGCAGATATTTTTAACAGGTGTTGATGCCCTTATTACTAAAGAGCCAAGGGTTTGCATAGCAGTTACTACGGCCGATTGTGTGCCCATCATGCTCTACGACTCTGTACATAATGTAGTGGCTGTGGTTCATGCGGGCTGGCGTGGTACTTGCTCACGTTTGGTCGAAAAAACACTTCGAGCTATGCGTACGCACTTTGGTACAAACCCGATAGATGTACATGCCAGCATCGGTGTTTCTATTTCGGTGGCAGTGTATAGAGTGGGAGAGGAGTTGGTTGCTGAATTTGAGAAACAGCAGTATGATACGGAATTGATTTTTAATCGTAGTAACGAGGAGCTATATCTTGATTTGTGGGTAGCCAACAAGTGGTTGTTAGAGCAGAATGCAGTACCAACATCGCAAATTGAAATTGCTGGCATTTGCTCGTTTACACAACACGAGCGGTTTTTTTCGGCGCGTAAGCTAGGTCTTCAGTCGGGGCGTATGTTATCGGGGATAATGCTACGGTAGTGTGATGCGCTGTAATTGCGTTATAAATAAACGAGGATAATTGATTTGCTGTCAATTATCCTCGTTTGTTGTATTAAAACTGACTAGGTCGTCCAGACCTTTCACCGCCACCTTCGCCTCTGCCTCCTCCATGATAGTCCATGCCATCAGGTCTAGCATAACGTTCCATTTTGTTCATATCTTTTTCAGATTTTCTGCCGCCAAAACTATTTAGTTTGTAGCTAAAGCTAACTAAAAAATAAGAAGTGAGCGTATTGTATTTGGTGTACGAAATGTAATTGTCGCCAATTACTTGTCGGATATTTAGTTGTTGTTTCAGAATGTCGTTCCATTTAACGGCCAAAACGCCTTTTCCTTTGAAAAGTGTTTTGTCGATAGAGGCGTTCCAGATTGTTTCTTCGCTATCAAAGCTGCTGTAACCCGTACGATTTGTGTAATTTAAGTCGGAACTTATGTTTATGCTGTAGGGTAGATGAAGAACAATATTTCCACTGCCTGTCCAATCGTAGGTGGTTGAAGGCGTTGTGTTTAAGTTGTTTTCGGTGTTTGAGTATTTCAATATACCACGTGTGCCAATTTCAAAAAAATCGTGTGTAAAGGTGAGTGCTAACTGCTGTGTTGCATTTATTCTACCTGTTTTACTTAAATCGCCCAATGCTAAATTGTCAATATCAATACTTTCATTACTCATATTACGAGCTGTGTAGCCATAGCGCATGCTGTATCCACCAGATGTGCTGGTGTTAAAATGCAGTCTTTTTGCAATAATGGGTGTGTTGAACATGACATTCGCATTGAAATTGTAAGGACTGTTTATGGCATTAACTGTCTGACTGTATTGTTTGTTCGACTCGTCGTATATACTATTTGTAACCAAAGCATCTTTGGTAATAGAGCCCATAAACCAAGCGCTGAATGACGAAAATCGTTTGTCGTTAAACTTGCTATACATAAATCGTAAGCTTTGGTAAAATTCGGGATTTAGGTAGGGGTTACCTACCGTTTCGTGCATCAGGTTTGAATTGTTTTTTACTGGCTGCGTTTGATTTATGGAGGGTTGTTCGGTGTTGCCTCGGTAATCAATTCGCAAAAATTCTTTTTTAGCAAAATTAAATTGAAAACGGGCATTTGGGGCGTAATTGATTACATTTATTTTATAATCCCTTATATCACCATTGTCGTAGAGTCTGTAACTGTTTGTTTGTGAAGGTTCGCCTTTAAAACCGAGTGTGAGGTTGTAATTTGCTTCTGTGTAGCGATAGTTTAATTCAAGTACTTCACTGTAAAAAGTGTTTGTATATTCATTGCTATAAGCACTGTCTTTTTTAGTGTATTCACCGTCAATATCTTTGTTGAATTGGCTTCTGTCCGAATAGTTTTTGTTGTTTATGAACGAAACGGTAGCTTCGATCATGTTTTTGTTATTCCAGAGTGGTTCAACTACCGAAAATCGCAAATTGTAGCTAAACCGATTTGAGACGTTGTTAATGTATTTGTCGAGCAGGGTTGTGTCATTTAGACTATATTTATTCGACATATTGTAAGTCTCGCTGTTGTTATCCGAGAAACTGGTAGCTACTCGCGTGGTGTATGTTCTACCTTTTTTCTGTTCTGATTTTTTATTATACATCACAGAGATACCGCCCGAAATTTGATTTGAATTTCCAGTGACGAATGAGTTACCAGAGCTTCTTTTCTGTTGATTTGTGTAGTAGTTATAATCTTTTGTAGAAAAAGTATTGGAATTGGAGTAGCTAATTTCGGGTTGGATAATAAGTGTTCTGAGCGTATCAATTTTCCATTCGGCCTCTAGGCGCATGTTCGCAGTGTGTTGATTATTGCCCGATTTTGAAAAAGTGGAATCGTTTGTTGTTGATCCAGAGATGTAACTTTCCTTATTCGTATTTGTTTCGTTGTAATTGTCGGAGTGTGTGTAGCCTGCATCGCCGCCAATTTTGAAATTGGGGTTGACAATTGTATTGTTGTTAAATCCAAAATTTTGTGTTTCAGTAATACCACCAGTAGTACCGCCACTAAACCGACCTCTACTACTTCGAGTCGTGTTTGTGTTGTTTCCACCGGCCACGAAGGATGTTTGTGATTCGCCCTTCATGATGTTGATATTGGCATTTCCATCATATCTTATTTCGTCTTCTAAATCTAACCCAGCACCACCTGTAAAAGTACCAAAGATACCTTTTTTTCGGTTTGGTTTTAGTGTGAGGTTAATAATACGTTCCGTTTCACCGTCTTCGAAACCTGTAAGTTGAGCCATATCTGATTTTTGTTCAAGGACTTGGATTTTATCAATCATTTCGGCGGGTAAGTTTTTTGTAGTCATTTCAACATCTTCGCCAAAAAACTTTTTGCCGTCGATACGAATCTTTTTAATTTCCTGTCCGTTGATGGTTATTTTACCTTCGGCAGAGATTTCGGCTCCGGGTAGTCGTTTTAATAAATCCTCTACTACCGCATTTTCTTGTGTTTTGAATGCTGTGGCATTGTACTCGAGGGTGTCGCCTTTTACAGTCATTTGCGCAGCTGTACCATTCACCACTAATTCGCCAAGTAGTTTTATGTTTTCATTCATCATAATTGATTTGAGAATGAGATCTTTTTTATCAACAATAATATTACGTGTGTAGTTATGAAAACCAACCGTAGAAACCAATAGTATATATTTTCCGGGCTTTACTCTATTTAACATAAAGTTTCCTTTTAAATCAGATTGTGCACCTTGTACAAGCGATGAGTCTTGTCCTCTGAGAAGTCGAATGTTGGCCATTTCGATGACGCTGTTGTCTTTGGCATTAAATACGGTTGATTGTACGGAATGTTGCGCAGTGAGGTTGAATGTAGTAACGAAAAGAACGATTGTGAGTTTTATGAATCTGATCATCATTGCCTGCTGTTAGTAATGTTAATTGCTTATGTTTTTTTTTATGACGAATGATAAACGCAAAAGTTTAATGCTGCTAGTAAATATTTTAAATCTCTCATTCACCTCACCCCTAACCCCTCTCCTTGAGGAGAGGGGGATAAGATGCTGTGAGGTGAATAGTTTGGTGTCTATAAGTTAAATAGTTGAGAAATTAAATATAACCAATCACCATATAACCAGCCATTATTAATAAAAATAGGGCAAATACCTTTTTAAAAATGGCCGACGGAAGTTTAATTCCCATTTTTGAACCTATCAGAGCGCCAATAACGATGCCAAGAGCTATCAGTGCAGCCGCTATTAAGTTAAGATATCCCTGTTCGGCGTAAATAAGAACGCTAGGTAAACCCACGGGTAGTTGTAGTGCCGCAAGCGAGGTGGCTACGGCCGCTTTTCCATCGTAATGAAAAAAGCTTATTAAAATGGGTACAATAATAATGCCTCCTCCTTTACCAAACATGCCAGCAAAAACACCTGCTCCTACCCCCACTAGAATATATATAAGTACGTGGTTTTTTAGGGTGGTTTTGGGTTTAATAGCCTTAGCACTAGGTGCTGAAACAAAAGCATTATTTGATCTATTAAATTTTAAGCGTAGTTGTGCTATTTTATTAAAAACATCCAAATAACTGAGAGCAATGTAAAGTAAAAAGCCGGAGTAAAGTTTCGATAATAGGCTTTCGCTCAAGTTTATAGCTAGTTCGCCGCCCACAAACGACCCCGCAAAGAGTCCAAATGCTATAAGTAGCGATTCCTTGATGTTTACTAACCCTGCTTTGTAGTAGGCTATAACGCCAAAAATGCCCACAGGCAGCAGCATGGCGGCGAGCGAAGTGGCATTTGCATTTAATATATCCATGCCAAAAAAGGCGATTAGCGAAGGTACCATAACGATGCCGCCACCAATACCAAAAAGTCCAGATAATATGCCGGCTACTATGCCTAAAATGAGGAAAGTAAGTTGTTCCATGTTGTAACGAGAGCTTTGTTAGTATATGGGTTTTTTTTCAAGTAGTTGCAAAGATAGTATTTATGATTTTTTTGTTCAAAAAAATCGATGAATCGTACTTTTTAACCCCCAATGGTGGGTCAATAAAATACATACATATAATTTGATAAATGCTATGTTGAATGGCTATTTATAATAAGATTTATTTAGCTCTGTACGACAAATAAAG
>JAGNPC010000303.1 GCA_017989795.1 Paludibacter sp.
TCGTACTTCGTTAGCGGGATTTATTATAGCCATGGGTATGTTGGTTGATAATGCCATTGTGGTAACTGATAATGCCCAAATAGCCATTATGCGAGGTGTAAATAGGCGTAAAGCGTTGATTGATGGTGCATCCATTCCTCAGTGGGGTTTATTGGGTGCAACCTTTATTGCTGTAGCCTCATTTCTACCTCTGTATTTAGCACCATCGGCAGTGGCCGAAATTGTAAAACCATTATTTGTGGTTTTGGCTATATCGCTTGGTTTAAGTTGGATTCTTGCACTTACACAAACAACCACTTTTGGTAATTTTATTTTGAAAGAAAACAGTGGTGGCGATGCCAAAGATCCGTACGATAAACCTCTTTACCATAAATTCGAAGCCTTACTTTCTGGTTTAATACGTAAACGTTGGCTTACAATAGGGGCTACTGTGGGTATTTTTGTGGTAGCCATGTACATTATGGGTACGATGCCTCAAAACTTCTTCCCAAGTATGGATAAACCATTTTACAGAGCCGATTTGTTCTTGCCCGAAGGTTATAGCATTAATGCTGTACAAAAGGACGTTGAAAAAATTGAAAAGCACTTATTGTCTAATCCTGAAGTGAAAACCGTATCGGTTACTATGGGAAGCACGCCACTTCGGTATTATTTAGCAAGCTCGTCGGTTGGGCCAAAAGCTAATTTTGCAAATATATTAATCGAATTAAAAAGTAGTGACAATACAACGAAGTTGGAAGCTGAATTTCAAGAATACATGGATCAGAATTTCCCCAATATAATTACTCGTTCATCACTTTTTAAACTATCGCCAGCCGTAGATGCGGCTATTGAAATAGGTTTTACAGGACCTGATAACGATACACTTGTGATGCTTACCAACAAAGCAATGGATTTAATGCATAAACACAACTATTTACGCAACATACGTAATAGCTGGGGTGATCAAATACCTGTCATGGAACCTGTATATTCGCAGGATAAAGGGCAACGCTTGGGTATTAATCGTCAAGCGTTATCGCAATCTATCCAAATGACCTCACAAGGTATGAATTTAGGCTTGTATCGTGAAAACGATTTAAGCATGCCTATCCTTTTAAAAGATCAGAATATTGCAAATTCTACTTTAAACAATCTTACCACTTTGCCTGTGTTTAACACCAAAGGGAAAGCCATTCCTTTACAACAAGTGATTGATAGTGTGTATTTTGGTTATGAATATAATGTTATAAAACGCTACAATCGCGAAAAAGTAATGATGGCTCAGTGCGATCCAATACGTGGACAGAATGCAATTGCTGCCTTTAACCAGGTGTGGACCGATATGCAAGAGAACATTAAAGTGCCTGTAGGCTACAAAATGCAGTATTTTGGCGAAAAGAAAAGTCAGGATGAATCCAATGCAGCTCTAGCAGCCAATTTACCATTGACATTTATGCTTATCTTTATTACCCTTTTATTCTTATTTGGTAATTATGGTAAACCCATGGCTATTATGCTCATGGTTCCGCTTATTTTTATTGGTATTGTGTTTGGTTTATTTGTACTAGGCAAATCCTTCGATTTCTTTGCCATGTTAGGTTTACTTGGGCTTATTGGTATGAATATCAAAAATGCCATTGTACTTGTCGACCAAATTGGTATTGAAGTAGCAGCTGGTTTAACACCACTGGATGCCGTGTTGAGTGCCACAAAATCGAGAATTGTACCTGTAGCTATGGCTTCAGGAACGACCATTTTGGGTATGTTACCATTGTTGTTCGATGCCATGTTTGGCGGTATGGCAGCCACTATTATGGGTGGATTATTGGTAGCTTCATTGTTAACCGTATTGTTATTACCAGTAGTGTATTGTACTATTTATAAAATTAAATAATGAATAAAATGAAACAATATAAATCAGTGCTTTTTGTTATAGTTTTGCTTGTATCGACTAGCGTGATGGCTCAGCAATCCTATAATCTTGAAAAATACCGCGAAGCTGTGTTGAATTACAATCAGCAACTAAAAGCTTCGAAGGAAAGTACCTTGGCTTCTATTGCCAACGAAAAATCGTCCAAATCGTCTTTTCTACCTCGCCTTGAACTACAAGGTCAGGCTGGACTAGATTTAACGAATATGGACTTATTTGACGCTCCGAAGGGTTCCTATCATCCCTACAATTACAATGCGGCTTTGGTGCTTACACAGCCCATTATTAGTGGGTCGGTTAACGATCAGTTCAAGGTGAATAAAATTGCTACGCAAATAAGTCAAATAAGCGAGAAAAACGTATCGGACAATATCAGTTATCAAGCTGATGTGTATTATTGGACTGCTGCTGCCAACAAAGAGCTGTTAGCGGCTTCGGAACTTTATTTATCGCAAATTAAAGAGCTTTACAAAACGATAAAAACAAGATACGACGAAAAGTATATTGCCAAAAACGATTTGTTGATGGTAAATACGCGTTTGAAAGAAGCGGAATTGCAACAAAAGAAGGCGCAAACACAGTACGATTTGGCTGTTCAACAGTTTAATATCTTGATGGGAATGGCTCCTGCTACTCCTTTGTTTTTGGAGAATAAAATCGACGAAAAGGCTATTTTACCTTCATCGGTCGATATGGTTTTAGCTTTAAAATTGCGTAGCGATTACAAAGCTGCTGGTTTACAGGTTATTTTGCAAGAAAATGTACGCGACTTAACGCTTACTAAGTACAATCCGTATTTGGGTCTCAATCTAACGGCGGGTTATGGTACAGGTAATCCTAATTATGGTGATGGCACTAATTTCATGAGCGTAGCGCAATTGGTATTGCGTGTACCTATTTTAAACTTTGGTGAGCGTTCGCAAACAAAGAGTGCTGCTCAATCGGCTGTGAATATTTCTAAATTACAGCAGCAAGTTGTGGTTGATCAAATAGCGCAAGAAGTGAACGCAGCATGGACAAAAGTGAGTCAGAGCGAAACACAAATAGCTGTGGCAACCGAAAGTTTGGCCAATGCCGATGAAAGTTTGGAGCTCAATACTTTTTCGTACAACGAAGGTAAAATTTCGTTGGTAGATGTGTTGCAATCACAAATATCATGGATTCAGGCCTACGGCAATAAGATTGGGGCTAATTTATCGCACAAAATGGCTATAGCGGAGTATTATCGTTCGATGGGTATGTATGCCGAAATGGCTAAATAATAAACTCTAGTTAGACTTTTAGTTTTAATTGTTTAGAGGTATAAAAAAGGCAGCGCCTCATCAGCGTCTGCCTTATTTTTTTTGCGGTTATATACTCTTTTGGTTTCTACTATTTTGCGATTGTTTATATTAATTGAAAAGTGTACCAGTATTTCAATTCAAAAGTATACCAATTATTTTAATTTAAATCATCCCTGAGAAGTTTTTTTTGGGGTACCCCAAAAAAAACTTCTCAGGGATTGCGGA
>JAGNPC010000304.1 GCA_017989795.1 Paludibacter sp.
AATCGTGACAAAATTACAACATTTTTTGATATACCATTAATAAATATCGTTTTTTTTTAATTTTTTTTACGTTGCCAAATAATTTCACAAATAAATTGCAGAAAAACAGCTACAAACAACTTATTAACAACAAGTTTTAAAAAAAAAACGAAGAATATTGCCAAAAAAATGTCGGAAAGAAATTTAATTCAATCCGACATTAATACGTAATTATTTACGTAGTTATGCTTACTGAGCAACTACAGTAGTGTCAACAGCAGCAGTGTCAACAACAGCTACAGTATCAACAACTACTACTGAATCTTCAGCAGGAGCAGCTTCTTCAGTTGCTTTAGGAGCACAAGAAGCGAAAGCGATAACTACAGCAAAAAATAAAAATACTTTTTTCATTTTTTTAAACCTTTAAAATTTAACATGTTTTATTTTGCAATTCAAAATCGCTGCAAAATTACATCAAATTTCGACATTTCGTTTACTATTCGTCAATTATTTTTTATTTTTTTTTGCTTTCTGACTCCCAACTTGCTAGCAGGCTCATTTTCAACAACTTCCTTACTCTGAAAACCTGAGGAATAAAGATATCTTTTTATGCTCTTTTTAGGTGTTTTCTCAAACTCATGCGGATAAAGCTGAATTTTGGCTACTGACTCATAAGCCGCAACCGAAGCATTAAGCATTTTACGGTTTTCTTCCATCACTTCTTCAAGCTGTTTCTGGTCGAGATGTTCGGCATCCACTGCTTCGTAATCGGGACATACCAAAGCAATTAATCGTCCATTACTTTCAATAACTAGACTCTCCATTACATAAGGCATGTTATTTAATCGAGCTTCAATTTCCTCGGGGAATATATTCTGCCCGCTCGCCCCCAATATCATTGTTTTATTGCGTCCACGTATAAATATATTGCCATCGGCATCAACAGTTCCAAGATCGCCGGTATGCAACCACCCGTCTTCATCAAGAATGGAGGCTGTAGCCTCAGGATTGCGGTAATAACCAGACATTACATTTTCACCTCTTACACAAATTTCGCCTATACCCGTTTCAACATCCGGCTGAATTATCTTTACCTCCATAATGTCGAGAATCTTCCCTGCTGATTTAGGCACAAAATCTTTTTTATTTGAATAACTCACCAAAGGAGCACATTCGGTCATTCCGTATCCAATGGTGAACGGAAATTTTATTTTATGAAAAAACTCTTCCACCTCAGCATTCATGGGCGCACCACCAACCACAATTTCCGAAAACTCTCCTCCGAATGCATCTACAAGTTTTTTACGGATTTGCGCAAGCACAGGCTGATCGAGAAAAGGAACACTGAGCACCCAACGCACGGATGGCTTGGCCAATAAAGGTTGGATTTGTTTCTTATATATTTTCTCAATAATCAGGGGAACACAGAAGATAACACTTGGTTTCACTTCGGCAAAAGCATTCAGGAGCACTTTAGGCGAAGGTGTTTTGCCAATAAAATGAATATGACTACCTGCGCAAACAGGCGTCAGGAAATCGAAGGCACAACCATAGGCATGCGCCAATGGCAAAAACGAAACAATACGATAGCCAGGCCCCACAAGTTTAGTGCGGAAACCAAAAGTTATATTTCCGGCCAGCGCATTTCCGCTCGTCATCACGCCCTTACTAAAACCTGTTGTACCTGATGTATAATTGATGGATACAATTTCACTGTTCGGCTTGTCGATATATCTTACATGGTCTCTGTGGAAACCATTGCTGTATTTTGCATGAAAAAGACTATTGATATAATCGGGCTGCAGATATTTAACCACCAACTGCTCATGAACAACAGGTTCAACCGATTCGGGTTTTGACTCCTTGTTGAGCAATGTAATACAATTAAACTGTGTGAGCGAAAACACAGCTTTTACTGTTGTCAGCTTTTCTTCTTCAAGATTCTCCCAGATATTATCACCCACAAAAAGAAGTTTCGATTCGGAATGATTTGTAATATGATGAACATCATTCGGGTTAAAATCCTGCAAGATAGGCACAACAATAGCTCCATAAGTAATTGTTGCAAGATAAACCACAGCCCAGTTTGAATTATTCCGTCCGATCAACGCTATTTTGTCATTTGGCTCTATCTGACATTGGTCGAATAAAATATGTAATCGTGCCACCTTCTTTGCAATATCGGCATAAGTAAGCGTAAGTTCTTCGCCGTAATTACTGAAGCCAGGTAAATCCCAGTTATTTCTGAAGGAATCCTCAAATAAGCGGATAAAATTTTCTTGTATCATGCGTTGTGTGTTTTCTGTAAATGTTGATATAACATGCAAAAATAACCAAATAATACACAATCAACATTTTTATGTGCAATAATTTGAGTTTTGAATTAAAATTTTAGATTTTTTATACGAAAAAACAATACAATATAGTTTTTGAGCTTGAATTATAAGATCGTACTTTATTTAAAACAATAATTTTATAAAAAATGTCTATCTTTGTGACCTATAAAAAAGCGTCAATTATTAACGCATTTACTCAAAAACACAACTGAAAATTAAACAATTGACTATATGAACATTTCGTATAACTGGCTGAAACAATACATTAACATCAACATTGCACCCGATGAATTATCAAAAGCATTGACATCAATAGGCCTTGAGGTAGGTGGAGTTGATGAGGTTCAAACCGTAAAAGGAGGCTTGGAAGGCTTGGTAATTGGCGAAGTGCTTACCTGCACGAACCACGAAAATTCAGACCATTTACACGTTACAACTGTGAATGTTGGCACTGAAGAAGCTTTACAAATTGTTTGCGGTGCACCTAACGTAGCTGCCGGCCAGAAAGTGGTAGTTGCTACTGTTGGCACAAAACTTTATTCAGGCGAAGAGAGTTTCACGATTAAACGCTCCAAAATACGTGGCGTAGAATCGATGGGAATGATTTGTGCCGAAGATGAAATTGGTATCGGTACCAGTCACGACGGGATTATTGTTCTTCCTGCCGATGCGGTAGTTGGAACTTTAGCCAAAGATTATTACGGAATAAAGAGCGATTTTTTATTAGAAGTTGACATCACGCCTAACCGCGTCGATGCAGCATCGCATTACGGAGTGGCACGCGATTTAGCTGCATTTTTTGCATTAAAAAATCCGGCCGTTCAACTCACAAAGCCATCAGTTGATACTTTCAAAGTTGAAAATACAGATCTAACCATTCCTGTAACAGTTGAAAACCCTGAAGCCTGCCCACGTTATTCGGCGGTTACTATTTCAGGCGTAAAAGTAACAGAATCACCTGAATGGTTGAAAAATGCATTGCTTGTTATCGGACTTCGTCCTATCAATAATATTGTTGACATCACCAATTATGTACTTCACGAATTAGGTCAACCGCTTCACGCTTTTGATGCTGATAAAATTGC
>JAGNPC010000305.1 GCA_017989795.1 Paludibacter sp.
ATTTTATGTAAAATATAAATGAAAATCATTTTATATATTGTCAGTTTTTTGTACCTTTGCACGGTTTTATTATAGGGTAATTATATGTCGAAATTTGAACTTTACAATGTTGTTTTAAAGGACTTAGGCTCTGAACCACGTGTTTATGAGTTTGAGCTTGATGATGCGTATTTCAAAAAAATCGATAGCCCTGAGGTTGAGAAGGGCAAGGTGAGTGCAAAAATCACCGTACTAAAGAAATTCAGTTCGTATGAATTGAACTTTCAAATTAATGGCGTTGTTTTTATTCCATGTAACCGTTGTTTGGATAATATGGAGCAACCTATCAGTTACAAAGAGAAACTGACGGTGAAGTTTGGAGATGAATTTGCGGAAGAGGATGATATTGTAATAGTGCCTGAGGCTGAAGGAGCCATAAATGTTGCTTGGTTTTTATATGAATTTATTGTGTTGAATATCCCAATAAAACATGTACATGCTCCTGGTGAATGTAATAAAACAATGGTTACAAAATTGAAGAAACACATCACTCGCTCAAAAGATGATGCAGAGGACGTGGATTTTGACGATGACGAAATAGAAATGGAAGATACGGCAACTGACTCGCGATGGGACGGTTTGCAAAATATATTAGATAACAATTAATTAACAAGTAAAATGGCACATCCTAAGAGAAAACACTCGAAAACTCGTACCGCTAAAAGAAGAACTCACTATAAAGCTGAAGCACCAACTTTAGCTAACTGCTCAAACTGTGGCGCTGCGCACATTTATCACACTGTATGTGGCGAATGTGGTTACTACAGAGGTAAATTAGCTGTAGAGAAATTAGCTACTGTATAATACAAAGTGTCAGTCGTTGTACCGACATTTGATATTGATTAAGCCCTTAGTGACTAACTTAGGGCTTCATTTTTATAACTAAATACCGATTTATTATATGTCTCAAATACGCGCAGTGATTACTGGTGTTGGTGGTTATGTTCCTGATTATATTTTAAACAATCAAGAATTAAGTGCCATGATGGATACGAGTGATGAGTGGATTACCTCTCGTGTTGGTATCAAAGAACGTCGCATTTTAAAAGAACCAAATACTGGTACATCTTATATGGCCGCAAAAGCAGCCGAAGATTTATTTGCTAAAACAGGTACTAAGCCTGAAGAGATTGATTTGATTCTTGTAGCTACAACAACTCCTGATTATATCTTTCCTTCGTGTGCAGCGATGACAGCTGAACGTTTGGGGATTAAAAACGCATTAGCTTTCGACTTGCAAGCTGCTTGTTCTGGTTTTATTGTTGCATTAACAAATGCTGCAAGCTTTATCGAAAGTGGTCGTTACAAGAAAATTCTTGTTTTTGGAGCTGAAAAAATGTCATCTATAACAAATTATAACGATCGTACTACCGCTCCACTTTTTGGTGATGGTGCTGGTGTTGTTTTGGTTGAACCTTCGTCTGAAGATCTAGGTGTAATGGATTCTATTCTTTTGACAGATGGAGCTGGTGGACCACATTTAATGTTAAAAGCGGGTGGTTCTGCTAATCCTGCTTCGCACGAAACAATAGATAAGAACGAACACGGTGTTTATCAAGAGGGTCAGTATGTGTTTAAGCATGCTGTAACAAATATGGCTGGCGTTTCGGGCGATATTATGGATCGTAATAACTTGAAGTCGGAAGATATTTCGTGGTTAATTCCGCATCAAGCCAATTTACGCATTATCGATGCAGTAGTGAATCGTACAGGTGTGGATTATAGCAAGGTGATTATTAATATCGAGAAGTATGGTAATACATCTGCTGCTACTATTCCAATTTGTATTTGGGAGCGTCAAAAAGATTTCAAAAAAGGCGACAATATCATTTTAACAGCTTTCGGTGCCGGATTTACTTGGGGTGCACTTTGGTTAAAGTGGGCATATTAAGAATCGTTTATTTTTATTGATGTAAATTTATGCGTGATCAATTTGTAGAACGGCCTGCTGATGTTGTTATTTCTCGGTTAAAGGAGATGATTGCAAGTGGTGAATTAAAACCTGGAGATAGACTTCCTGCTGAACGTAAAATGTCGGCAGATTTTGGTGTTGGACGTACGCAAATTCGTGAGGCTTTACATAAATTAGAAATTTATGGTATTGTTAAAACATTACCCCAGAGTGGTTCTGTTATTAATGGCCTTGATATTAATACCTTAGATGGTTTAATTGGCGATGTGCTTGACTTGCAACAATACGATTTTTATTCGCTTGTTGAATCGCGTTTTGTGCTTGAAGTGAATGCTATTAGGCTATGTGCACAGCGTAGAACTGAGCAGGATTTGCAAAAGCTTGAAGTTGCGCATCAAAATATGATTCGTTTTTTTGATACTCCTGAGAGAGTAGGGCATGATTTTGCTTTTCATAGAGCAATAGCTGAAGGATGTCATAATCCTGTTTTTAAAGCTATGTTGCTGATAATTATACCAGATATAATGACTATTTATCAGCGCGATAGAGTGTGTCTGCCAAGTTTGGCTTTAATTGACGAACACAGTCAGATGCTCAATGCCATTCGAAATCAGGATGGCGAATTGGCTGCTCAGCTAATGACGAAGCACCTACAAGGTGTAGTTAGTTTTGCCAAATTACAACTTAGTAACAGCTAATACCTAGTATCAAGTTCAAGAGAAAGTATAAACTAAAAAAGCTGCAATTCAATAAATTTTGAATTGCAGCTTTTTTATCTAATACCCTTTCAGGGTAGGGAATCTTTGTTCTATTCTTTCGGTGGACGTGGCATTAGAGCCTTGCGTGAAAGTTTGAATTTGCCTGTTTTTTGGTCAATTTCAAGAAGCTTCACATCAATCATGTCACCTTCTTTGATACCTGCTTGTTCCATAGTTTCGATGCGTTTCCAGTCAATTTCCGAAATGTGAAGAAGTCCTTCTTTGCCCGGCATAAACTCAACAAATGCACCATAAGGCATTACCGATTTTACTTTTGAAGGATATGTTTCGCCAATTTCAGGAATAGCAACAATGCCTTTAATGCGTGCGATAGCTGCATCGATAGCTGTTTTGTTGTTGGCTGCAATTTCCACACGGCCTTGGTCACCCACTTCTTCGATGGTAATGGTAGCGCCTGTTTCAACTTGCATAGCTTGAATGATTTTTCCACCAGGTCCGATTATAGCGCCAATCATTTCTTTTGGTATCATCATAACGATAATACGTGGAGCGTTTGGTTTAAGCTCTGTACGTGGTTCCGTCAAAGTCTCTTGGATTTTGCCCAAAATATGCATGCGGCCTTCTTTTGCTTGACGCAATGCAGTTTCAAGAATTTCGTACGAAAGACCATCTACTTTAATGTCCATTTGAGTTGCAGTAATGCCA
>JAGNPC010000048.1 GCA_017989795.1 Paludibacter sp.
ATACGGCCTTCTAATGGCACAATTGCTACTACCTTTAGTCGAATTCACAGACAACAGAGTATTTATCATACTCATTCAAACATTTTTGGCTACTGCTCTTGTATTGTTTACGGGTGAATTTTTACCGAAAACAATTTTCAGAGTAAATCCAAATTTCTGGCTGCATCTTTTTTCGTGGGTGTTATTGTTTTTTTATGTGGTATTGTATCCTGTAGCAAAGTTTAGTTCGTGGATCTCGGTGATGCTCTTACGTTCTATAGGTGTAAAAATGGAAAGCGGAACAGATCAAAATGTATTCTCACGTATTGATTTAAACTATTTACTACAAGAAAGTGCCGAATTTGCAGGCACTGACGACGAGATACAAAATGAAGTAAAGATTTTTCAAAATGCGCTAGACTTCTCAAAAGTACGACTTCGTGATTGCTGTGTGCCACGCACCGAAATTATCGCTCTCGATTTTGACGTGAGCTTAGCCGTTTTAAAACAAACTTTTATTGAAACAGGCTTATCCAAAATACCAATTTACAAAAAGGACATTGACAATATCATCGGCTATATTCATTCGTCCGAAATATTACACCATCAAGATACCTGGCGAAAACACATTAATACAATACCCATTGTACCCGAAACGATGGCTGCTCAAAAGCTAATGAAAACCTTTATGCTACAGAAAAAAAGCATTGCAGTAGTTGTGGATGAATTTGGCGGAACAGCTGGCATAGTTACACTTGAGGATATTGTTGAAGAGATTTTTGGCGAAATTGAAGATGAACATGACGTACGAGAATACACTGCTGAAAAAACAGGCGAAGATGAATTTTTACTTTCGGGCAGATTGGAAGTACGTATTGCAAACGAAAAACTGGGTTTGGAAATTCCCGAATCGGACGAATACGAAACAATAGCTGGCTATATTTTGCATCACCATCAAAACTTACCAAAGTTAAATGAGCAAATCCGTATTGACTCCTATTTGTATAAATGCATACAAGTAAACAACATTAGAGTAGAGCTTGTGAAATTGACTAAAATCTAAGGTTCATCATCAAATAATTTACACAAAACTCTAATCAACAAACATTTAACACATTCTTACAAAAAATCAAAACAGCAAATAAAAACTCTCTCGCAGTAATTATTTCAAAATTATGCGAACTCAATAGTTTTTTTTTTGTATATTCGTGCCCTCAAACTAAAAGTAATAAGAATTTTAACAATACATCTTTTTAAAAATGGCTATTTTAGGAAAAATCAGAAGCAAAGGCGTTTTATTGATGGTAGTAGTTGGTCTTGCATTATTTGCCTTTATCATTGGCGATGCATTATCACAAGGGTCTACCTATTTTAATAAATCACGCGAAGTAGTTGCTGAGATCGGAGATGAAGAAATTAACATTAAAGATTTTCAGGCTGCAATTGACCAGATGGTTGAAGTTTACAAAATTGAAACTGGACAATCGGACTTAAACGAAGACATCACAAACCAACTACGCACATCGGTGTGGGAAAGTTTGTTGAACGAAAAATTATTAACTGCCGAAGCCGAAAAACTTGGTTTAGCTGTAGGGGTTGAAGAACTATCAGACCGCTTAATTGGTAACAACATTCACCCATTGATCCAACAGCGTCGTGCATTTGCAGGCGAAAACGGACAATTCAGCCGCCCAGCATTGGTGCAGTTCTTGAATAGCTTGGAAGTTACACCCGAAAACGAAGCTATGCGTACGCAAATCGATCAAGCAAAAGCATATTGGATGTTCTGGGAGAAAAATGTGAAAATCACGCTTCTACAAGAGAAATACAACATGTTGATGTCTAAAACCGTAACTGCAAACAGCTTGGATGCTAAATCGGAATATGATGCTGCAAAACGCAGTGTTGATGTAGCCTATGTAGTTCAACCCTATTTTTCGATGCCAGATGCTGACGTAAAAGTATCGAGCAGCGAAATAAAAGATAAATACAACCAACAAAAAGAGCAGTTCAAACAAGAAGCAAATCGCTCAATGAAATATGTTGTTTATTCGGTAAAACCTTCGGCAGAAGATTTTAAGAAAGCACAAACAGAAATGTCGAAATTAAGTGCTGAATTCTTAACAACCACTGACGTAGCTGGCTTTATTAATCAAAACTCCGAAGTTCGCTATGACGGCAAAGCTTATGCGTATGCTAATTTACCCGTTAATCTAAGAGATTTTGCTTTTACAAACCCTGCAGGAGCCATTACAGGTCCAACTTATGCTAACGACACCTACACCATGGCTAAAGTAATGGAAACAGGTATATCAGAAGCTGACTCTGTAAAAATACGTCATATCTTTTTAGCTAAAAACGACGAAGGAAAAGCAGATAGTATTATTGCAACAATAAACAGTGGTGGAAACTTTGCTGAACTTGCTCAAAAATATTCAGCTGTAAAACAAACAGCTGCTAATGGTGGCGAAATAGGTTGGATAGTAAAAGACGTTAACGGACTTGACAAGGATGTAATTACTAAATCGTTTGCAAGTGCTGTAAATGGTATATTCACAGTTAAAAATGAACAAGGAACACAGATATTTCAAGTTACCGAACGTACTGCTGCACGCAGCAAAGTAAAATTGGCAATTCTCGAAATAAAAGTATCTACAAGTAATTTAACTGTAAGCAAAATTTACAACGAAGCCAAACAATTTGCAGCTGAACTTGATGGAGACGATTTTGATAAAAAAGCAAAAGAAAAAGGTGTTACAGTACGCACTGCAAGTGAACTTCTAGCAACTACCGATAAAATTGCTGATTTAAAACAATCGCGTCAAATTATCCGTTGGGCTTTCGAAAACAAAGTGGGTACAGTATCGGATGTATACGATTGCGACAATCAGTTTGTAGTAGCTACCGTTACGGAAGTAAACGAAAAAGGATATCGCTCAGTTGAAAAAGTAAATGACCAATTGAAAGCTCAATTGATTCAAGAGAAAAAAGCGGCCTTAATGATTGAGAAATTAACTGCTCAAATAGCTAAAACGCCTTCTATTGAGGCATTAGCAGCTGCACTTAAAACAGACATTAAAACGGCTCCTGCTATTAACTTTGCGGCTTATCAATTTGGTGTTGCTGGCTTTGAACCAGCAGTGATTGGAAAAACTTCAGTACTTCCGGTTAATAAATTATCGGCACCTATCAAAGGTAATTCTGGTGTGTATGTGGTATTACCTACAAATGCACAAATGAGCCAAAACCCTTTTGATGCTAAAATGCAAATCATGATGCTTAACTCACGTTTGAGTTATTCATTACCTTATACTATTATTCAAGACATTCGCGACAAAGCAAATGTAGTTGATAATCGTTTGAATTTCTTTTAATTCAAACTAAAACAAATAAAAAGGCAAAACGGAATGAACTTTTTCATTCCGTTTTTCTTTGTAATAGGCGCATTCAGCTATAACATTTTTTTGATTAAAACAATTCAATATTCCAATAATGAAAACTCCTTTATTAGGTAAAACCGTCGACGAAATTAGAACCTTAGCTCAAGAGTTGGGTATGCCTGCTTTTACAGGAAAGCAAATTGCCGATTGGATATATCGCAAACGCGTGATGTCAATTTCCGAAATGACAAACCTATCGATTGCCAATCGTGCCACACTCGCCGAAAATTACGAAGTGGGTCGCAACCTTCCTTCACAAGAAACGGCTTCGGTTGATGGCACTAAAAAATACCTTTTCACAACACCGGACAATAACTTTATCGAAACAGTTTATATTCCGGAGGAAGATAGACATACGCTTTGCGTTTCGTCGCAAGTAGGGTGTAAAATGAATTGTTTGTTTTGCATGACAGGCAAGCAAGGATTTACATCGAACCTAACGGCCAACGAGATACTTAATCAAATACTATCAGTACCCGAGGCCGATAAGCTAACAAACCTGGTTTTTATGGGCATGGGCGAACCTATGGATAATTTACCCAATGTTTTACGGTCGCTCGAATTGCTTACGGCCGATTATGGTTATGCTTGGAGTCCACGCAGAGTGACCGTATCAACAATTGGCGTTATCCCTAAAATGAAAATATTTTTGGAACATACAAATTGCCACTTGGCCATAAGCATGCATTCGCCATTCCCTGATGAACGCTTAAAAATTATGCCTGTGGAGCGTGCACATTCTATCATCGACGTGCTGAAAGAACTAAAAAGACACGACTTTAGTCACCAACGCCGTGTATCGTTTGAATACATTATGTTCGACGGATTTAACGACAGTATGCGCCATGCAGTAGAAATGGTTCGATTACTTAAAGATATCGATTGTCGTGTAAACCTGATACGTTTTCATGCCATCCCAAATGTCGACCTTAAAACTTCGAACGAAGACAAAATGATCTTTTTTAGAGACTATCTAAGCTCTAACGGCATAATGACCACTATCCGCAAATCCCGCGGTGAAGACATTTTTGCTGCTTGTGGAATGCTCTCAACGCTGGAGAAGCAAAAAAATAAAGAAACATAGAGTTTTGTTAGAAGAAATTATTTTTCAATAAAGATGTTCAATTTAATGCCTGAGCATCTTTTTTTTTCAATTAATCCGAATTTCCATTTTATTTTCAAAAACGCCTATACCAAATAAGGCATAGTCGTATTTTACGGGGTCATTGGGGTCGAATAATCGCATTGTAGTCATTAACTCTTCGAGTGCTTTCCAATCATTTTGTTTGCGATTCAACAATCCTAAAGCTCTACTTACATCGCCCACGTGTACATCGAGTGGTAACATTAAAGATGACATCGGAATCGATTTCCAAATTCCAAAATCTACACCGCATTCGTCAGCTCGAACCAACCACCGAAGCATCATGTTTATACGTTTGGCAGCCGATCCCGTGCGTACATCGGATACGTGTTTTTCCACATGTTTATCGTGTTCCAATTCAAAAAACACATTTCGAAAATATTTAATTGCGCTAAACACATTATTATCAACAATAAAGCCTTCATTAAATACATTTTCTAATCCGCTATGTTTTTTATAAATATTGCGAAGCGAATAGATAAAATAATCGCAATCTATACCGTTAAATGTTCGATGAACGAATTGCTGAACCTGTTGCACTTCGCCAACGCTAGCATTCAGAACAAAATCATAGGGTGTATTTTCCATTAGTTCCATCAAAAAAGATGCATTTTTAATAATAGCTTTACGTTGCCCCCAAGCAATTGTTGATGTGAGAAACGAAGCTATTTCAATATCTTCTTTTTTGTTGAAACGATGTGGAATTTGTATAGGATCAGATTCGATATAAGCTTCGGTATTGTAAAGTGCCACTTTCTTATCGAGGAAGAACTGGAGTTCTATATTGCTATAATTCATTCGTTGTTTTATACGTTAAACAGGAATGGATGTAATTTTGTTTTTTTGAGTATTAAAAAAGCCGATAAGTAATTATACTATCGGCTTTGAAGTGAGATATAAAAATTCTTACAATTTAATTAATACTTGCGCTGATCGAGCTGGTAAATAAAGTTTCAACCACTCGATAGAGGCTTTCGTTTTAGGCTCCATCGCAATAGTTTGGTGTTCAATTTTTTCATCAACAAGACCAAAACCCCCGAAATCAGCATTGTCGGTATTTAGTATCACTTTATATTTGCCTTTGTTGGTCTGGATACCATAATCAGTAAACGATTGTGCTCCATTAAAGTTAAATACAAAAAGCAACTTTCCGCGTTTATAGGCTACAATTTGATCTCCTTCATTATCCCATACCTTTTCGAGAGGCAACTGATTAAACTCTGCGTTCGAATTAATAAGCTGCAACATAGCTTGATCAAAAAGTCCTAGAGAATGGTAGTAAAAATTCTTATTATCAACCAATTCCCATTGACGGCGAGCATATTTATACGACCATCCGTTTCCTTGTCTTGGAAAATCAATCCACTCTGGATGACCGAATTCATTACCCATAAAGTTCAGATATCCACCGTTGATAGTTGTTGCTGTTATAAGGCGTATCATTTTATGTAAAGCAACACCTCGATCAACCAATAAGGTGCTATCACCTTTTTGCATGTGCCAATACATATCGGCATCAATAAGTCGGAAAATAATGGTTTTATCACCAACAAGTGCTTGATCGTGACTTTCGGCATAAGTAATTGTTCGTTCGTCGGGTCTACGATTTGTTAATTCCCAGTAAATATGTCCTGGTTTCCAATTTTCGTCGGGCACTTCTTTGATGTACTTAATCCAAAAGTCAGGCACGCCCATGGCCAGTCGAAAGTCGAAGCCAATGCCACCATCTTCTGTTTTAGTAGCCAATCCCGGCATTCCGCTCATTTCTTCAGCAATTGTAATAGCGTTCGGATTAACTTCGTGAATAAGCTGATTGGCAAGTGTAAGATAGCAAATGGCGTCACCATCTTGGTTAAGATTGTAATAGGAGTCATAGCCCATAAAATCTTCACCTAAACCATGACTGCGATAGAGCATGGATGTAACACCATCAAAACGGAAGCCATCAAAATTATATTCATCGAGCCAGAATTTACAGTTCGATAGTAAAAAGTGAATAACTGCGGGTTTAGCATAATCAAAACAAAGCGAATCCCATGCTGGATGTTCTCGACGAGTACCTCCATGAAAATACTGGTAGGGTGTACCATCAAATCGACCCAAACCTTCTACTTCGTTTTTAACAGCGTGCGAATGCACCAAATCCATGATGACCGAAATTTTGTTTTGATGTGCTTCGTCAATCAACTTTTTAAGTTCTTCGGGGGTTCCAAAGCGCGATGATGCCGCAAAGAAATTTGAAACATGGTAGCCAAACGACCCGTAATACGGATGCTCTTGTATGGCCATTAGTTGTATGCAGTTGTAACCTGCCTTTATTATGCGAGGTAATGTATTTAATCTGAATTCATTGTAAGTGGTTACCTTTTCATCAGTACCCGACATGCCGATGTGGCATTCATAAATAAGTAATGGATCTTTTGTAGGTACAAACTTTTTAACCTTAAAGCGATAAGGCGTTAGTGGATTCCAAACTTGAGCACTAAAAATTTTCGTTTCATCGTCCTGTACCACTCTTCGAGCCCAAGCGGGAATACGTTCTCCTGAACCTCCCTCCCATTCTACAAGCAACTTATAGAGTTGTAAGTGTGCCATAGCATACTCAGGTAGTTTTATTTCCCAATTCCCGTTTGGAAGTTTTTTAAGCTGATATTCAGGTGTTCGTTGCCAATTATTAAATTCGCCAATTAAAAAAATCGCAGTTGCATTAGGTGCCCATTCTCTAAACACCCATCCTTCACTCAAATGATGCAATCCAAAATAGAGGTATCCTGTGGCAAAATTTGATAAGTTTTTGTTATCACCTATCAATTTTTTCTCAACATCTTTAAAATAATTGTAACGACCTTCAATAGCGCCCGCATAGGGTGCTAAATAAGGATCCGATTTAACAAGGGTAAGTTCGCTCATATTTTTATTTCAAAATTATATCATTCAAGTCAACAGGATTGAAGGGACAACAAGTTGTTTCTTTTTTATGCTATAAAACATAAAAATCCTTTCAATACACAAAGATAATAAAAGAATACAATTAAAAGAATTTACAAGTAGATTTTTTGATTTCTCAGTCTTAATAAGACCTAAATCACCCAATTTTGTTTTGAATGATTGTATTTATGAATCTATTTTAATAATTTAATTTCACACAAACAGTTTAAAACAGTAGGCGTATACAATATTTATACTTGCTCATATTTGTAAAATAACTATCTTTGTATCTAATAATAAATAATTAAAAAAGAGATAAAGAATGGATATCACAGGAAAAATTATTGCCGTATTACCTCAAACTTCAGGTCAAGGGAAAAATGGCTTATGGCGTTCACAGGATTATGTACTTGAAACAGCTGATCAGTACCCAAAAAAGGTATGCTTTAACCTGTTTAATGATAAAATTGACCAATTTCCGTTGGCAATAGACGAAACTGTTAATGTTAGTTTTGACGTAGAGAGCAGAGAGTATAATGGCCGTTGGTATACTACTATACGCGCTTGGAAAGTAGACAAAAACGTTGCTCAAGCAGGTGCCCCTCAGGCAGTAGTATCTGCACCAAGCTTCGACGCCGCACCTGCCGCAGCTGGCGAAGGTAGCGATTTGCCTTTTTAATTTATTCGAAAAAAAAATTATAGCATCATTCTCAAAATTAGACAATACGTTTATGCAAAACATTAAACTAACAGTTGATAAAACTTTCGGATTTATTTCGGAAAGCACAGTAGCCGCCTACAAAGCTGAAGTAGCAGCTGCAAATGCTTCATTACACAATGGAACATGTAAAGGTAGTGACTTTTTAGGCTGGTTAAACTTACCTTCATCGATAGATGAAGCACAACTTGCCGACATTGAAAACACAGCTCGCACATTACGTGAAAACTGCGAAGTTGTAGTTGTTGTAGGAATTGGAGGTAGCTATTTGGGCTCAAAAGCAGTTATCGATGGTTTATCGAATAGTTTCGATTGGTTGTTGACCGAGCGCAAATCGCCGATTATTCTTTATGCAGGACAAAATATTGGCGAAGATTATTTGTTTGAATTGCAACAGATATTAAAAACAAAAAAATTCGGCATCATTTCTATCTCAAAATCAGGAACTACAACTGAACCTGCATTGGCTTTCCGTTTATTAAAATCACAACTCGAAGAGCAACAAGGAAAAGCGTCAGCACAACAACTGATTGTAGCCGTAACCGATAAATCGCGCGGTGCTTTACGCACTTTAGCTACTCAAGAAGGATATAAAACTTTTGTTATCGAAGATAGTATTGGTGGCCGTTTCTCAGTTCTAACTCCAGTAGGTTTATTACCTATCGCAGTTGCTGGATTCGACATCCGTCAATTAGTAGCCGGAGCTGCCACTATGGAAGTTACCTGTGGCGCTGATACAGCATTTGAGGAAAACCCATCAGCAGTATATGCGGCAGTACGTAATGAGCTTTATCGCTCAGGCAAAAAAATTGAAATTTTGGTTAACTTCCACCCTAAATTGCATTTCTTTGGCGAATGGTGGAAACAACTTTTCGGCGAGAGCGAAGGAAAAGACCAAATAGGAATATTTCCGGCTGCAGTTGATTTCTCAACCGACCTTCACTCTATGGGTCAATGGATTCAGGAAGGCGAACGTACAATTTTCGAAACAGTAATTTCGATCAATGAACCAAATCACTGTGTAGAAGTACCTACCGATAGTGCAAACTTGGATGGCATGAATTTCCTTGCTGGCAAACGTGTTGACCAAGTAAACAAAATGGCGGAGTTAGGAACAATGATTGCCCACATTGATGGCGGTGTACCTAATTTAAAATTGGAAGTACCTGCATTAAATGAGTATTATTTAGGTCAGATGATTTATTTTTTCGAAAAAGCATGTGGCATAAGCGGTTACTTACTAGGCGTTAACGCATTCGATCAACCAGGAGTTGAAGCTTACAAAAAAAACATGTTTGCTTTGCTTGATAAACCAGGTTACGAAGCAGAAACAGCCGCACTTAAGGCACGCATTTAAAATAAATTCGTTTTAATATAAAAAGAACCCGCAAACTCAGTCTGAATTTGCGGGTTCTTTTTGCTTCCGTTTATTTTAATCATCCAAAAAACCACTTGTGAAGCTCACCATAATGTTTTTTATACATCTTATAGCTTTCCTCTAAAATTTCGAGTGCAACTTTTTTCTCGAAGAATTTTTCAACAACTACTGTTTTGTTTTCCAACTTGGTATAATCTTCAAAAAAGCTCATCGTTTCCTGAATCAAATATTGAGGTAATTCCGAAATATCGTTGTAATGATTTACACTCGGATCGCCAACAGCCACCGCAATTATTTTATCATCAGCCTCGCCATTGTCAAGCATTCGCATTACACCAATTACCTTGGCTTCAACTATGCACATAGGCACCACTTCTATTTGCGAAAGAATTAAAATATCGAGCGGATCGTGATCATCGCAGTAACTCTGTGGTATAAATCCGTAATTATGCGGGTAATACATCGATGAGTAAAGTACTCTATCTAATCG
>JAGNPC010000306.1 GCA_017989795.1 Paludibacter sp.
GTGCGGTAGTAGCAGCTACAGGATCGGCATGTGGAATCACCTATTTGATGGGTGGTACAGAGGAGCAAATTGCCTTTTCCATCAAAAACATGATAGGTAATATCACGGGCATGATTTGCGACGGTGCAAAACCAAGCTGCGCTTTAAAAGTTTCAAATGGGGTATCAACCGCCACTTTGTCGGCACTGATGGCAATAGACAATAAAGTAGTAACTTCGATAGAAGGTATAACCGATGAAGATGTGGACAAAACGATTCACAACCTCACCAAAATTGGTTCGGAAGCCATGAACGAAACCGACAAAATGATATTGGAAATAATGACTACAAAGGGAGAGTAAAGTATAATAGAATAAAAAAGCTCCATAATTGCCTTTCACAGCAGATTATGGAGCTTTTATATTTTAGATAAATAAGCTTTTAATGCATTATCATTACATCATTTCAACGCTGCGTTTTACAAACTTCGCCAACGCTTCGCCTTTGAGCATATTGTTAGCAAGCAATGCTAAGTCGATAAGCTGACGAACTTGTTTGTTTTCGGCAGCAAAGTTGCGGTAAACGGCTTTTTTTGTTTCGCCAAGTTCTTCCATTTGCTTATTCAAAGCACTTAATTCGTCTTTCTCAGCCGTTGGAATCTCTTCGTCTTTCTTATCTTTATGCGTCTCTTTTAGGGCATCGTGTTTAGCCTTAACCGCTGCAATTTCGGTTGCTACAGGCGCCACTTCAGCAGCACAAGCAGCTTGTTCATCGGCCATCAACTTCTCAATTACCGGGTGAGCTGTATTTACAACTAAGTTGAAGCTATCAGGCATTTCGCCATAGAAGCTCATCATACCACCTTGCAGAGCCGACATATCTTTCATACGGCGCATAAACTCGTTTTGAGTTACGAACACAGGGTTGGTAGTGGACGACAGTTGCTCGAAGGTAACAATGAAGTTTGTTTTTTCTACCTTTGGCAATTGCGAATCGAAAACAGTCACCATGGCATCGCGTTGCTCGTCGGTTAAATTGGCTTTTTGAACTTCATCTTTTTCAATGATTTTATCAACCACATCGCTATCCACACGTACAAAACGAGTTTTTTCGAACTTCTGCTCCAACTGACCTACAGCATGTACATCCAGCTGTCCGTCCATGATTAACACATCGTAGCCTTTGTCTTTGGCAGCTTGAATATAGCTATAATGCTCGTCGGCACTGTTAGCATATAAATAAATCAAATCGCCATTTTTATCTTTTTGGTTTTCGCCAACTAGCGCTTTGTACTCTTCAAAAGTAAAGTATTTGCCATCAACATTTTTCAACAAGGCAAATTTCTCAGCACGTTCGTAGAATTTCTCATCGCTCAACATGCCGTATTGGATAAACACTTTCAGGTTATCCCATTTATCTTCGAAATTCTGACGGTCGGCTTTGAAGATTTCCGCCAAACGATCGGCCACTTTTTTAGTGATATGGCTCGAGATTTTCTTCACATTGCCATCGCTTTGCAAGTAACTACGCGACACGTTTAGAGGGATATCAGGCGAGTCGATAACACCATGAAGGAGCGTTAAATACTCCGGTACGATATTCTCAACATGGTCAGTAACATATACTTGGTTGCAATACAACTGAATTTTGTTGCGTTGCATGTCGATGTTATTTTTTACTTTAGGGAAATACAGAATACCCGTTAAGTTAAATGGATAATCCACATTTAAGTGAATATGGAAAAGAGGATCTTCGCCCATTGGGTGCAACTCATGGTAGAAGTTTGTATAATCCTCTTCGGTTAAGTCAGCTGGTTTTTTAGTCCATGCTGGATTTGGATTATTGATAATATTATCATCCTCGGTTTCAACATTTTTACCATCTTTCCATTCTTTCTTTTTACCAAAAGCAATTTCAACAGGTAAAAACTTACAATACTTCGTAAGTAACTCTTGGATTTTTGTTTCTTCTAAAAAGTCTTTATTTTCATCGTCGATATGTAGCACAATGTCCGTTCCGCGATCCGACTTAATAGTATCTTCCAATGTATATTCAGGATCACCTTTACACGACCAGTGTTGAGCTACGGTACCATCTTTGTGCGATTGCGTAAAGATTTCCACTTTTTTCGACACCATAAACGACGAGTAGAAACCTAAACCAAAATGGCCGATGATTGCTTGTGCATCGTTTTTATATTTTTCAAGAAATTCCTCAGCACCTGAAAAGGCAATTTGATTAATGTATTTCTCAATTTCATCAGCAGTCATACCAATACCACGATCGGAAATAGTAAGCGTACCTTTGCTTTTATCCACCGATACCGTTACTTTCAACTCACCAAGCTCGCCTTTAAACTCACCCACGGAAGCTAATGTCTTCAATTTCTGTGTTGCATCTACTGCATTCGACACTAATTCACGTAAAAAAATCTCGTGATCACTATACAAAAACTTTTTAATAACGGGGAATATATTATCACTCGTTACCCCAATGTTTCCTTTTGCCATTGTACTATTAAATTATTAATTAGTTATTTATAAATTTATATTGTTTAATAATAATGCATTTAGCACCATCAACAGGCTTACTTTAGTCAAAAAAAATGCCAAACAAAGAGTAGTGACAAAATGACAGCAAAAAGAATAATTCGTAAAACAAGAATATTTAATACAGAACAGTTTGTCAATTCAAAAAAAACTACTATTTTTGCAGTCCGAATTCAGAAACGAAAAAAAACAACAAAAAACATCATAAGCAATGAAAAGGACATTTCAACCTTCGCAAAGAAAGAGAAGAAACAAACACGGATTCCGTGAGAGAATGGCAAGTGCCAACGGTCGTCGCGTACTAGCAGCCCGTCGTGCTAAAGGTAGAGCTAAACTAACCGTTGCCGATGAAGGACGTCACAAAGCGTAACGATTCTGCTTCAAAAGAATAAAGAAAGTAAAGACCTCGACAGAAGTTTTTACTTTTTTTGTTTCAGGCCATCGGTAGTTGCTATTTTTTATTTAATTTTGGCACTCATTTTGGCACACAACGAGCTAGTTAGGCATTCAAAAAATTCACATATCAGCATCTATGGATTTTAAAAAATTCTGGTCCGAATCACTCGGCGGCTTTATACTCAAACGCATTTTACTTGCCACGGCTATTCTTGTAGCACTCTCGTGGATAACACTTTATTTGGTTGACATATACACGCAACACGGGCACACCGAAACAGTTCCCGACCTCAAAGGCATGTATATGGAAGAGGCTGAACTCATGCTCAAAAACCACAGTTGATACGCTCAAGTGATAGATTCGGTTTACGTACGCAACAAAAAACCCGGAAATATCATTGATCAAAGCCCTGCTCCCAACGAA
>JAGNPC010000307.1 GCA_017989795.1 Paludibacter sp.
AGATTGGAGTGTTGAAACTCGATATGTCGCCAACACGATCGTTAAGTGCTGGTAATGTGGGTTATATCATTTCTGGTATCAAAGCATCACGCGAGGTAAAAGTAGGTGATACAATTACACACGTAAAACGCCCGTGCGAAACGCACATTGACGGTTTTCAGGAAGTAAAACCAATGGTTTTTGCGGGAGTATATCCGATTGATACCGATGAGTTTGAAGATCTCCGTTCGTCGATGGAAAAATTGCAGTTAAACGATGCTTCACTTACTTTTGAAGCAGAGTCATCAGCGGCATTAGGCTTTGGTTTCCGTTGCGGGTTCTTGGGTATGCTTCACATGGAAATTATTCAGGAGCGTTTGGATCGTGAATTTGATATGAACGTAATCACTACTGTACCAAACGTTTCGTACAAAGTATATACAATTAAAGGCGACTTGCTTGAGGTTCATAATCCATCAGGTTTACCTGATATTATGTCTATCGATCGTATCGAAGAACCATATATCCGTGCATCTATCATTACACGTACCGATTATATTGGTCAGATAATGACACTTTGTTTAGGTAAACGTGGTGAATTTGTGAAGCAAAACTTTATTTCGGGTAACCGTATGGAGCTGATTTACGACCTTCCTTTGGGCGAAATTGTATTCGATTTTTATGATCGCTTGAAGAGTATTTCAAAAGGATATGCATCGTTCGACTATCACATGAATGGTTTCCGTCAGTCAAAATTGATAAAACTTGACATTCTTTTGAATGGTGAGTCGGTTGATGCACTTTCGTGTTTAATTCACTTTGATAATGCTGTTTCTCTTGGTAAACGCATGTGCGAAAAACTGAAAGAACTCATCCCACGCCAGCAATTTGACATTGCGATACAAGCGGCAATTGGAGCAAAAATCATTTCGCGCGAAACGATTAAGGCGGTTCGTAAGGATGTAACGGCTAAATGTTATGGTGGTGATATATCACGTAAACGTAAATTGCTCGAAAAACAAAAGAAAGGTAAGAAGCGCATGAAACAAATAGGAAATGTGGAAGTGCCTCAAAAAGCGTTTCTAGAGGTTCTGAAATTGGATTAATTGATACATATTTATAAAAACGAAGCTCATCAAAAATGGACTTCGTTTTTTATTTTGTATTGCAGGTGTAAATAAATGTGTTTTAAAACACATTATTGAAATAAAAAGATTAATTTTGCCGCCCGAATAAATTTATTATCAGTTAATGGAAGAGCATAAACCATCGCATTTAAGTAAGTTCAGCTTATTTGGTATTGTTATCACCTTGGGTATAGTATATGGCGATATTGGTACTTCGCCACTTTATGTGATGAAGGCTATCTTATCGGCCAATATGAATTTTGACGCCAACTACATTATTGGTGCTGTATCCTGTATTATTTGGACTTTAACACTCCAAACTACCTTGAAATATGTTGTAATCACCCTAAGAGCCGATAACAAAGGTGAAGGTGGCATTCTTGCTCTCTATGCTTTATTGCGTAAAAACAATAAAAAATGGTTTTATCTTTTAGCCATTGTTGGTGCAAGCACCCTTATTGCCGATGGTATTATCACCCCTTCCATTACAGTTTTATCGGCAATAGAAGGTTTAAAGAACATTAATCCTGACACACAAGTAATTCCAATCAGTATCATCATTATAATTGGGCTTTTTCTAGTTCAACAATTTGGAACAAGTGCCATAGGCAAGTCTTTTGGACCTTTAATGCTTTTGTGGTTTAGCATGTTAGCTATTTATGGTATAATTGGTATCGTTGACTATTTACCTATTCTTAAGGCATTTAATCCTTATTATGCCATCAATTTATTGATGAATTACCCTAATTGGTTTCTGATTTTAGGAGCTGTATTTTTATGTACTACTGGGGCTGAGGCTTTGTATTCCGATTTAGGGCATTGCGGAATTCGAAATATCCGTATTAGCTGGGTGTTTGTTAAAGTAAGTTTGATATTGAACTATTTAGGTCAAGGGGCGTGGATTTTGAGTCATCAATCGACAATTAACATTGATACAAATCCCTTTTATGCTATGATGCCATCGGAACTTTTGTTTTTTGGTGTTATAATGGCAACCTTTGCAGCTATTATTGCTTCGCAAGCATTAATTAGTGGCTCTTTTTCCATTTTTAGCGAAGCAATGAATCTTAATTTTTGGCCTCGACAAAAAATTAAATATCCTACCAACGTGAAAGGGCAATTGTATATCCCATTTATAAATTGGTTGTTGCTTTTATCATGCATCCTTATGGTGTTGTTTTTTCAAACGTCAAGTAATATGGAAGCAGCTTATGGCTTGTCGATAACTATCACGATGTTAATGACTTCGATACTGTTGTTGTTTTACATGCAGCAATTAAAATCGAAAATTAAATATCTGCTTCCGCTAGTAGGTGTCTTTTTGATCGTTGAAACACTTTTTCTAATCGCAAATTTATTTAAGTTCTTTCATGGTGGTTGGGTTACAATTTTACTTGCTGGCGTTATTTTTACAACCATGTACATTTGGTATAATGCTCGTAAAATTAAAAATCGTCAAGTGTCGTTCGTTAAAATTGAGGATTACTTTTCTTTGTTGTCTGATATAAAGAATGATATCACCATACCTAAATACTCAAGCAATTTGGTTTATTTAAGTAAAGCAAATTACAAATCGGATATTGAATCGAAAATCATGTATTCCATTATGAATAAGCAGCCAAAGCGTGCCGATAATTATTGGATTTTACATGTCGATTTAGTGGATGAACCCACTACGCTCGAATATGATTTTCATGTTTTGGTTCCTGATACACTTTATCGCATTGATTTAAAAATTGGTTTCCGAATTCAACCTCGAATTAATGTGTTTTTCAGACAAATAATGGATGATTTGGTTTCTCGTAACGAATTTAATCCTGTTAGCTCATATCCATCGTTAAAAAAACATGAAATTGCTGCCGATTTTAGGTTTGTAATTATTCATCGGGTTTTCGATCAAATGTATGGCTTTAGTCTCAAACAGAGATTTGTTATTCATTTTTATAGTATAATCAGAAGTTTAGGAATCTCTGATTCAAAAGCTTATGGTATGGATAAAAGTAATGTGTATGTTGAAACTGTTCCGCTAGTTGTAAAAACAGATGATAAACGTATTGTGAAAAGAACTGTTGAATTTATAAATATTACAACGAATTGAGATTTTATTTCAAAAAATAAAGGCTTTGAATAGTATTTTATTATTTTTGCACGTCCAAATTTGTATTAAAAAACTCATCATATAATTTATGTCAATTTTAAGCGCTAAAATCTCCCAAAT
>JAGNPC010000308.1 GCA_017989795.1 Paludibacter sp.
GCGGTAGCTTATCTATTGGCTCCAGCCTCACCAATACATCGGTATGTGCCATCTGCTTTTAATATTATAATTGTTTTGAATATGCAAAGCAGTATCTTTGCCTTTACCGCGACGAAGCGAAAGACGCATCACCGAGCCAGGGAATGATGATTAATTGTGCTCCGGGTAGAAATGCTGCTGTGTGGGTGAGGGATTGCAGCGGCGTGCCGCCGTATTTCGGCGGTACAAGAGCGGAAAGCCCGACCCGAGGTACGAGGGGCACCCCCAAAAGAAGAAAGTAAGAAATGTAAGAAATGTAAGAATGAAGAAATGTAAGAATGAAGAAATGTAAGAATGAAGAAATGTAAGAATGTATGAATGAATAGGATTGGCATTTTGGCTATTCAGGGGGGTGGGATTTGAAGTTATAAGTTTAATTAAGAAATTTAGATGCTGAAAGTAATAAAAAAATGCTAATTTTGCACATAGTATAATTAAATGTGCATAATTTCATTTTTAAATAGAAACATTTCACTCATGAATCCAATTGTTATTAGTAGTTTTGATGAGCTTAAACAGCTTGAAGGTAAGGAGATTGGTGTGTCGGATTATCTTCAAATAACGCAACCGCAGATTAATATATTTGCTGATGCTACTTTGGATCATCAATGGATTCATTGTGATGAGGAGAAGGCGAAAGCTGGTCCGTATCAGTCGACAATTGCGCATGGTTATTTAATTGTGTCGATACTTCCACACTTGTGGGATCAGGTGGTTGAAATTCGCAATTCGAAAATGACTGTAAACTACGGCATCGAAAAGCTGCGTTTTATGAATCCGGTGTTGGTTAATAGTAGAGTTAGGGTACGTGTGAAGTTGCAATCGGCGGTGAACTTACGTGGTACGACCAAAACTGAATTGGCCATTGTGATGGAAATTGAAGGTGTTAAAAAACCTGCTTTCGAAGGAAATATCATCTTTTTATATAGTTTTGTTTGATTCTTTTGTTTTTCAAAATCAAAATTAAAAAGCCGCTCTCAGAATAATCTGAAAGCGGCTTTTTTAAGTTAGATGCTAGTTGTTGTTATTCGGATAAAAACGCATAACGCGCAACTACCAATACAAATAGCAGATACATCATCCAATGCACTTGTTTGCCTTTGCCTGTAACTACTTTAAGTATTGTGTAAGCAATAATACCTCCACAAATACCGTGTGCGATGCTGTAAGTTAGCGGCATAAGAATAAAGGTAAGGAATGCGGGGAAGCCTTCGGTAAAGTCGTTGAAATCAATTTCTAAAATTGACGATACCATGAGTACACCTACAATAATTAATGCTGGGGCAGTGGCTGCGGTTGGAATAATTAATGCCAAAGGTGCTAATACCAAAGCAATAAGGAACAATACGCCTGTTGTTACGGCTGTTAAACCGGTGCGACCGCCTTCGCCGATACCGGCAGCACTTTCGACATAAGCTGTAATGGTACTTGTGCCCATTAATGCTCCAAACGATACACCAAATGCATCTACTAACATGGCTTTGCCAATTTTTGGTGAGTTACCATCTTTATCAACTAATCCGGCTTTGTTGGCTGTTCCTACTAAGGTACCAAAAGTATCAAATAGCTCTACAAAAGTAAAGGTGCATACGACTGTCCAAATGCCCATGTTAAATGCGCCTTTGATATCCAATGCACCTACTGCTAATTTGCTAAAATCGGGTAAGCTAAATGCACTGAAATTTTCGGGAATCATGGTTACGCCCATCGGAATACCAATAAGTGTGGCTGCTACGATACCAATTAGCAAGGATCCTTTTACGCGTAAAGCCATCATTACGGCTGTAATGCCTAAGCCAATAAGACAAAGAACCATCGAAGGATTTGTGAAGCTACCCATGCCAATGTTCCACTCAAAAAACTTGAGTGTTGTAGGGCCGCCTTTTGTCATGGCTTCCAAAGTTGGTGGAATAACATTGGCCGAAACTACCATTATTTCGGAAAGTTTAAAACCAATAATGGTGATAAACAAGCCTATACCTACTGTGATGGCTTTTTTCAATGAATTAGGTACAGCGATAACCAAAATTTGACGTACTTTGGTAACCGTAAGTACAATGAAAATTAAACCCGAAATAAACACAGCACCCAAAGCCGTTTGCCAAGGCATACCTACACCAGCAAGCGCTACGGTTGCGAACAAGGCATTCAATCCCATACCGGGAGCCAATGCAATAGGGAAATTGGCCACTAAGCCCATGGCGATGGTTACAAAACCAGCCGAAATGGCCGTTGCAAAAAAGATAGCGTTGGTATCCATGCCCGTAGCACTCAAAATGCTTGGGTTCAAAAATAGGATATACGCCATGGTCATAAAGGTGGTAATACCCGCAACGATCTCGGTTCGGATGTTGGTGCCGTTTTCCTTTAGTTTAAATAATTTTTCTAACATAATGTGTTTGTTTTATTATGGATGAATTAGAAATTCCATTTAAGAGCAAGGGTAGGACAAACTTTAAGACCTTTAACAGCAGCAAAGTTCGAAGCTATTTCCATTTCGGTACCAGCAGAGAAGTGCTCGCTGAAGTTGTACCAAAGTTGTGGCTCAGTGATAAAAACTGTACTCGTTTTATCATTTATTCCCCAATTGCTATCTTCTAACCAAAGATCAGCAAAACCAGTAAAACTCATTTTTTTATTCAAGAAATGAATACCCCAAACTCCTGTAAGTTGGAAAGAGTTTTGTTTGCCTTGAATGTGTTTGTAAAGTGCTTTTATATTTAACGTTTTGCTGAAATCAGCATTGTTAATACCATAGTCAACGCCAATTAAATAGGCATTATCAATAGGGTACGAAAATCCTGTGTTACCTCCCAAACCACCATTGTATTCTACCTGTAAACTTAGCGGACCATCCCAAAATTTTAAGCAGCGAGCTATTTCAAAGTATGTTTCAGAGGGTGACTTGCTGTCGCCATAAGCATAATTATAATCAACAAAAAAGAATGTATTTCCCCACTTATCAGGTTTAAACATCTCTAAAGTAGTTGTTAAATACTCGCGGTCTTTACCAAAATCATAATGCGTTTGCAAGTTTGTTTGCGCTTGTGTAGCTGTAGCAGCCAACACTAAAAAAGCTAGAATTAGTTTTTTCATTTTGTTTTTAAATAATTGTTTTGCGAATTGATATTAGAGTTAATGTTTTTTCTTCGTATTATTCTTCAATAATTTCGATGCTCGTGATAACATCGCCTTGACGGATTGCGTCTACAACATCAACGCCTTCAACTACTTTGCCAAAGCAAGTGTGGCGACGGTCGAGGTGTGAAGTGTTAGCG
>JAGNPC010000310.1 GCA_017989795.1 Paludibacter sp.
GTTATATGCTTAATTCAGGTTATGTTGAAGAGCTTGCTGCTTGGTGTGCCGATAATAAACAGGAGCGACTTCACTTTTTTTGGGATAAGAAAACAGCGCGTAGTGTTACCGAAATTTCGGACAACCTCACCATGCATGCTTTGAGCGATTCGCGGTTTCTGAAGTATATGTCGGGAGCCAAAGCCTATGCCACAACTGCCGGTTTCGAATCGGTATGCGAAGCCATGTATATGCAAAAACCAGTGCTGATGGTGCCAACACACATAGAGCAAGAGTGTAATGTGATAGACGCCCAGCGTTCGGGAGCTGGTGTGAGTGCTGTTGATTTTAATCTGAACATTTTGCTTGACTTTATTCCTACCTACAAGCCCGATATGGCTTACCGATTGTGGGTTAATTCGGCCGAACGAATCATACTTGATGAACTTACCAATTTTGAATTATGTGAAGATAATGTTTTGGTTGCAATTTAATGTCATTGTTTTAATGTATTTGTAATAAAGTATTTATGGGTTTTGTAATTGTTTTGGAACGTCATTGTGATGTGTTTGGAACGTTTCATTCATACCATCTTAATTGTTCCGTAATAGTTGTTTAATTACTTCGCCCTAATTTTGCGATATCAAATTTCAATTAAAAACATCGTGAATTCAAAACTTATTTCATTATTAATTGCTCTGTTCTTATTTACATCACTTCAGGCTCAGAATGGGTCATTAAAGGGCAAAATTTTAGATTCTTCAACCAAAGAACCACTAATTGGCGCTTCAGCTTTGCTGCAGGGTACAACTTTAGGAGCAGCTTCCGATTTAAATGGTGAGTTTATTATTACCAATGTTGCGCCAGGTACTTACACAGTTGTTTCAAGTTACATTTCATACAAACCATTCCAATTGGCAAAGGTTGTTGTAAAAGCTGGTCAAGAAACTGTTATTGACATTAATCTTGAATCGTCGAACATAACCCTTAAAGAAGTGGAGCTGGTTGCTAAATTCAATCGCGAAAGTGAGAATGTGTTGTTGTTGCAACAAAAACAATCTTTACTAGCCCTGCAAGCTATTGGGTCAAAAGAAATGTCGCGCAAAGGTATTAGTAATGCTGAGGCTGCTGTAGCGCAGGTTTCGGGCATTTCCAAGCAAGAAGGAGTAAAGAATGTAGTAGTTCGTGGTTTGGGCGATCGTTATAACAATACTACTTTAAATGGCTTCCCTATTCCGTCCGAAGATCCTGAGTATAAAAATATATCGCTCGATTTTTTTGGGTCTGACATTATTAAGAATATTGATGTAAATAAAGTATTCTCTGCAGGTAGTTATAGTGATGTAGGAGGGGCTCAGCTTAATATTGCTACCAAAGAATTAGTAGGAGATAAAGAGCTTTCTCTTGATTTATCGTCAGGGATGAATAGTAATACTGTAGGTGCTAATTTACTACAAATGGATGGCTCAAATTATTTTGGTATTAGCAATGCGAAACATCCTGTTGATTTTAGAAGCTCATACAACTATCGTAATAATCTAAACCCTGTAGAAATTGGCTCTCCAATTAATCATGGTTTTGGTTTCACGCTTGGTAAAAAATACAAAGTAGGTTCGGAAAAAGATCCTTTATCCTTCTATTTAATTGCAAATCAAAATGTAACTAATAACTATACCGATGAAAAATCGGCCGAAATTATTAATAATGGAGTGTATAGTGAAAAGCTCGACGGTTTTCAGTCATCGCAAAATACAAATCAACTTTTGTTGTTGAATTTGGCCTATTTACCCACGAAAAAACACGAAATAAGTTATAACTTCCTACTTGTTCATGACTACAATCAGTCTGTCGGAAAATACAAAGGCTTAATTCAATCGGGCGATTCGTATGATGGTGCCTTGATTTATCAACAAGCAAATGATAATTATTTGTTTACGAATCAATTGATTACTAAATTTAAATTGTCGACAAAGTTTACGCTAGATGCAGGTGCAGCTTATAATCGAGTTAAAGGACTTGAGCCAGATAGAAAATACAATGCAATGAATGAAATTGAACCTAATAAATATGTTCCATTTACCAGTGAAAGTGCATTTGTTCGAAACTTTTCTGAACTAATTGAAAATGACATGAACCTTAAACTTGCAGTAAATTATCAATTAAGATCTAAGTTTAAGAATGATGCTTCTGCAATTAAAGCTGGTGTAAACTTCAGATACGTAACTGATAGTTTTGATGCAAATGAATATAGTTACAATTCACGTATAGCAGACGTACAAGTATTGGATAAAATATCGCTTGATTCATGGTATAATGCACAAAACTTAACTGCTGGTAAATTCCTAGTAGCTAATAATCGACATAGTGTATACGATGTAAATAAGTTCATTAATTCAACCTATGCAACTGTTGATTATATGTTCAATAAAGATTTTGTGTTGAGTGCAGGTTTAAATTTTGATATTGTAAATTTCGAAATTGATTACAATATAAATAATGGTCAGGAAGCAGATAATAATAACTTGAAAAAGAATTATTTTTTACCATCTGTAAATTTAAAGTATAGTATTAACGATAAAAACACACTTCGATTTGGTGCCAGTAAAAGCTATACTTTACCTCAGTCTAAAGAAATTTCACCTTATCTTTTTATTGGTTTAACCTCCAGTAAGGTTGGTAATCCTGAGTTGCAACCATCTGATAATTATAATTTTGATGTAAAATGGGATTATTATATAAGCCCTTCTGAATTAATCTCGATTAATGCATTTGCAAAGTATATTCTTAATCCAATTGCAAGTGTTTACAAAGGTAGTGCTGGAGGATATTATACTTACGATAATATTAGTGATAACGCATTGGTTGCAGGAACTGAAATTGAAATTCGTAAAAATTTATTCAATCTAAGTTCTTCAAAATCTGAAAAAACAAACAAATTGTCAGTTGGTTTAAATGCTTCTTATATTTATTCGAATACCGAAGTGCATGATGTTACCACTAACACATCCAAGAAACGTAAACTCGAAGGAGCTGCTCCATTTTTAGCAAATGTAGATTTATCATACAACTATTCAAATAAGGATTTTTCGTGGACTAATTCAGTGGTGTTGAATTATTTCAACGATCGTTTGTATTCGATGGGAATGAATGGGTTTGAGGATGTGATTGAGCGTTCAACTCCTAAATTAAATTTTATATCGACAGCTGAATTAAATAAGCATTTTGATTTAAAACTTAAGGTGAATAATATTCTAAATCCTGAGTTTAATTTAACACGTATGGATTCAAATAACATAGATCATATCT
>JAGNPC010000309.1 GCA_017989795.1 Paludibacter sp.
TTTGCACAATGAATAACGAAAATAACGAGAGTATGAATAAACAATTGACAATTGCATTAGTAGCTCACGATAAGCGAAAAGCAGATATGGTTGAGTGGGCTGTGTTTAACGCCGATATGTTGTCCAAGCATAAGCTTATTTGCACTGGAACAACAGGTAACTTAATTCAAAAAGCCTTAGAAGAAAAAGGTGTGGAAGCTGATATTACTTGCATGAATTCAGGTCCGCTTGGTGGTGATGCCGAAATTGCAGCATTAGTAGTTCGTAAACAAGTAAATCTGGCGGTTTTTTTGATCGATGATTTAAATGCACAACCACACGAAGCCGATATTCAAATGCTTCTTCGTCAATGCCGTGTACACAATGTGCCAATTGCTTGCAACCGTTATAGTGCCGATTTAATGATTACCAGCACACTGTGGGATAACGATGAATACGTTCCAAGTGAACCGCGTTATATCAAGTTTGAAAGATAATATCAACTATAACTCTAAAGCATCGTCTGAATCAAATTTGGGCGGTGTTTTTTGTTTCAGATCAAATCGAATTTTGCAATCGTTTGTTTCGCAAAAAACTTCGTGTTTTACTTTTATTTACAACCGGCAACGATATTAAATATAAATTTGCTGAATGAATAATTATTTGTATTTTTGACAAATTTTTTTTGAGGGATTTTTAAATTTGAACCATTTGTGTATCGGTTCTATAATCATTCCTTTTATTACTGAGAGTGGAGCCTACAATGATGTAACTCATCATAAATAAACCCAACCACTCGCAGTTACTCGCAAAATTCAAACAAAGAGTAATTATCAATTTATCTGGATAAGATTTAAAAACTTACCACCACCCATATTTATTGTTCGTGACAAAATAGCTAACAAGATTTATTATTTAATTATTATTTATAGAAATGAGAAAATTAAAACTTACTTTACTTATGACTGCATTGACTTTTGCTGCAACAGTGTCTGCAGGTAATCCGTTTTTCGAGACATTTAAAACTCCTCACCAGACTTTTCCATTCAGTGAAATCAAATCAGAGCACTATCTCCCTGCTTTTGAGGAGGCAATAAAGCAACACAACAAAGAAGTGGATGACATAATCAACAATCCTCAGGCACCAACATTCGAGAACACGATAGTTGCGTTAGAGAATTCGGGGAAAATGCTCAATAAAGTGAGTGCTCCATTCTACAATCTGTTAAGTTCGGAAACTACCGACGAACTGCAAAAAATTGCAGAACAAATCTCGCCGGTAATGAGTGAACACTCTAATGCTGTTCGTCTGAATGAGAAATTGTTTGCGCGAGTGAAAGCGGTGTACGAGCAGAAAGATAAGCTCAACCTCAATACCGAGCAAAAAATGCTTTTGAAAGAAAGCTATGATGGATTTGCCGATAATGGTGCCAATTTATCTGAGGCCGACAAGGTAACTTACCGTCAATTGACCAAAGATATTAGTTTGTTGACACTTGTTTATGGACAAAACGTGCTGAAAGAAACCAATAAATACAGCATGCTGATTACCAACAAATCATTATTGTCGGGTTTACCGAATGATGTAATGGATATGTTGGCCGGCAATGCCAAGAAAGCAGGAAAAGCCGGTTGGTTGCTTAATTTGAAAGCTACCACTACCGTTCCGGTGATGAAATATGCCGATAACCGCGATTTACGTCGTGAGTTGTACCTGGCTAACAGCACAAAATGTATGTTGGGTGGGGAGTTTGATAACCGCGAGAACATCAAGAAAATTGTAAACATTCGTTTGCAGATAGCCAACTTGTTAGGTCATAAATCATTTGCCGATTATGAATTGGTGCATCGCATGGCCGAAAACAAGAAAAATGTATATGACTTATTAAATAAATTACTGGTGGCTTATAAACCTACAGCCGAGAAAGAATTGGCCGAAGTGCAAGCCTATGCTGATAACAATGGTGCCTATTTTAAACTACAAGCCTGGGATTGGGCCTATTATTCTGAAAAATTAAAGAATGAAAAATATGCCGTAAACGATGAAATGACCAAGCCGTATTTTGAACTGGAGCACGTGAAGAAAGGTGTTTTTGGACTTGCTACGCGTTTATATGGTATCAAATTTACGAAAAACCCAAACATTCCTGTATATAATCCCGAAGTGGATGCCTATGATGTTACCGATGAAAAAGGTAAATTCTTAGCAGTTTTGTATACCGATTTTCATCCACGCGATGGCAAACGTGCCGGTGCATGGATGAGCGAATTCAAAGGACAACATATGGTTGGGAAAACAGATAGCCGTCCGCATGTTACCATTGTGATGAACTTTACCCGTCCTACATCCACTAAACCTGCCTTGTTGACTTTCGATGAATTGACTACTTTCTTGCACGAATTCGGACATTCATTGCACGGTATGCTTACAAAATGTACTTACGAATCATTGTCAGGAACAAACGTATACCGCGATTTTGTAGAACTTCCATCGCAGGTAATGGAAAATTGGGGTTCTGAAAAAGAATTTCTGGATGGTTTTGCTGTAAATTATCTTACAAATGAAAAAATTCCTGCCGAGTTGATTGAAAAAATCAAAGCTTCTGAGAATTTCAATAATGCTAATCTTTGCTTGCGTCAATTGAGCTTTGGATATTTGGATATGGCCTGGCATTCAATCGAAAAACCTTTTGATGGAGATGTTATTGCTTACGAAAAACAAGCAATGGAATCTACACAAATTCTTCCCGCAATTGCAACAGTAGGAATGAGTCCTACTTTTAGTCACATTTTCTCGGGAGGGTATGCTGCTGGTTATTATAGCTACAAATGGGCCGAAGTATTGGATGCTGATGCTTTCTCGGTTTTTGTCAAAAATGGCATTTTCAACAAAAAAATAGCTGCTTCATTCCGCGAAAATATATTGATGCGTGGTGGTACCGAACATCCAATGACGCTTTACAAACGTTTCCGTGGTCAGGAACCTACGATTGATGCGTTGTTGAAACGTAACGGAATAAAATAAATAAAATGTGTGTTTGCTCATACTATCTGAATTTATAATTCTCCGGTTTTGATTAAAATTCTTTTTGGAATATTCAATAAAATAAATCATGAAAAGGTATTTTTTCTTTATGTTGCTGATTTCATCCGTATTCAGCGCTTGTAACAAAGTTCCATAGTACGCATCCTACGATGAATATCCTGTTTACGATGGTTCGGATTTAGAACTAACATATTCAAAACATTCGTGTAAATTCAGGGTATGGGCACCCACTGCTTCGCAGGTAAAATTGCTTATCTACG
>JAGNPC010000311.1 GCA_017989795.1 Paludibacter sp.
TACTTAGGCAGTCAATCATATATCGACAAAGATCGCATTGGGATATGGGGTTGGAGCTTTGGTGGTTCAATGGCTTTGTGGAGCATGAGCACAGGCGAGAAGGTGTTTAAAGCCGGTATTGCAGTTGCGCCAGTTGTCGACTGGAACCTTTACAATACGGCTTACACCGAGCGTTTTATGAACCGACCACAAGAAAACTTTGATGGATACAAACAAACATCTGCCATCAATTCGGCAGCTAAGCTAAATGGGCGATTACTAATTATACACGGTACGGCCGACGACAATGTACATGTACAAAATACCCTACTTTACATTCAGCAATTAGTGGAGGCCGACAAGCAATTTGAAATGCAACTTTATACAGATAAAAACCATAGTATATTAGGTAAACAAACTCGACGTCACTTATATACACGAATGAGTGAGTTTTTATTTACAAATTTATAATCATTTATTACAATAAGTATCCAAAATAACTTGGGCTAAAAATCTGCTGAACAACATTTTTTTAGCCCAATATTTAGTCTTATCTACATAATAAAATCGTTAAATTTGCAAGTCAAAAAAAATACAATATTAAATCATCAAATCAATTAAAATAATCAAAATCAAAAAATCAATTTACATGAGTACAGAAAACAAAAATTACGCATTGCCTATTGCAATGATGTTTGCGCTTTTCTTTATGATTGCATTCGTTACAGGGCTTCCAAGTCCAATGGGTGTAATTGTCGCAAAACAATTTGGAGCTTCAAACTTTGAATCACAATTAGGATTTCTAGGAAATTTTATAGCCTACGCATTTATGGGTATACCAGCAGGTATAATGCTTAAAAAATGGGGCTACAAAGTAACGGCTTTAGCTGCAATTGCAGTTGGATTTGTGGGTGTTTCAGTTCAATTTTTCTCTGGTCAAGCTGGTTCATTTACCGTTTATTTAACAGGTGCCTTTATTTCTGGCTTTTCAATGTGTATGTTAAATACAGTTGTAAACCCTATGCTCAACACCCTAGGTGGCGGAGGTAACTCAGGCAACAAACTACTTCAATTTGGAGGTTCAATCAACTCTATTGGTGCTACCATCACTCCTATGTTAGTAGGTTATTTAATGGGTGCCGAAGCAGGACGTACTATCGAAAAAGCAAACCCAGCACTTTTCCTTGCAATGGGTATTTTCGCATTGGCATTTGTTGTTCTTTCGTTTGTAAAAATTCCTGAACCACACAAAGAAACTGCTGCCGAGCGTCAAGTAAAACACAAACACAGTCCACTTTCGTTCCGTCACTTTATTTTTGGTGCTATCGCTATCTTCATTTATGTAGGTATCGAAATTGGTATTCCAAGTACTGCTAACTTATACATGACTGCTTCAACAACAGCAGAAAACCCTGGTTTGGGTATCGATGCAACTTTAGCAGGTAGTATTGTAGGTATCTACTGGTTATTAATGCTTGTAGGTCGTTTAGTAGGTGGTTTTCTTGGGTCAAAAGTTTCAAGTAAAACAATGATGAAAACTGTATCTATATTAGGTTTAATTTTTATCAGCTTGGCTATTTATACACCTACTAGCATAGCTGTTACTGTTCCAGGTTTAAATGTTGCAGTGCCAATTAGCATTATCTTCTTTGTTCTTTGTGGACTTTGTACCTCTATTATGTGGGGCGGAATTTTTAACCTTGCTGTTGAAGGATTAGGTAAATATACTGCTGCTGGTTCAGGTATTTTCATGGTGATGGTTATGGGTGGTGGCATCGTTCCACTTATTCAAGGTTGGGTTTCTGACCATTTTGGATATATCAACAGCTACTGGGTAATGTTTGCATGTTTGGCTTATTTGCTTTGGTATGCATTAGTAGGTTGCAAAAATGTTAATAAAAATATTCCTGTAGAATAACAATTAATTGAAGATTTGAAGAAAATGTATCTTCAAATCTTCAAATTTTCAAACTCTCAAATTTTAAGATAAATGGAAAAACCGTATGTTATTGGAATGGATATGGGCGGTACCAACACTGTATTTGGTGTGGTTGATGCTCGTGGCACTGTAATATCAAAAAGCGCTATTAAAACAGCAACGCATGCTGATATTAATATGTATGTAGATGATTTACATGCCGAAATGATGAAATTGATAGATGCTGCTGGCGGTATTGATCTGTTTAAAGGTATTGGCATGGGTGCGCCTAATGGCAATTTTTACACAGGCAATATTGAGCATGCTCCTAACCTGCCTTGGAAAGGTATTGTACCTTTTGCAAAGTTAATGTCTGATAAATTTGGCATCCCTGCTGCCTTAACAAATGACGCAAATGCTGCTGCTGTGGGCGAAATGACTTATGGTGCTGCTCGTGGCATGAAAAACTTCATTATGATTACGCTTGGAACAGGTGTTGGTAGTGGAATCATCATTGACGGGCGTGTAGTTTATGGTCACGACGGTTTTGCCGGTGAACTTGGTCACACAACCGCTATTCGTGAAAACGGTCGCATCTGTGGCTGTGGTAAACACGGTTGTTTAGAAACCTACTGTTCTGCAACAGGTGTAGCTCGTTCGGCGCGTGAAATCTTAAGTGCATCGACAGATGAAAGTCTTTTACGAAACATTCCTGTAGAAAGTATTACATCTAAAGATGTATTTGATGCTGCTATGGAAGGTGATGTTGTTGCTTTAGAGATATTTGCTTATACAGGTAAAATACTTGGACAAAGCTTGGCTGATTTTGTAGCCTTTAGCGCTCCTGAAGCCGTTGTGATGTTTGGTGGATTAACTAAAGCGGGCGACTTAATCATGGATCCTATCCGCGAAAGTATGGAAGCTAACTTACTTCCATTGTGGAGAGGCAAAATCAAGCTTATGTTCTCTGAACTCAAAGAGGCCGATGCTGCCATTCTTGGTGCAAGTGCTTTGGCTTGGGAATTGTAAAAACAAAGCTATCAAATTAAAAAGCGGGTTAATTCAGTTTTGAATTAACCCGCTTTTAATATTGTATTATCAAGCTAAATTAGCTTAGTTTCTTATCCAAATTACGTTTGATTGCTGCTAAGAAATCTTGTGTATTTAAATAATCGGCTTTTGTTGTTTTATCGCCATGTACTAAAATCGCTAAATCTTTAGTCATTTCACCTGCCTCAACTGTTTCAACACACACTTGCTCCAATTTAGTACAGAAGTTAGCCAACGCTTCGTTGCTATCTAGTTTCGCACGGTGAGCCAAACCACGTGTCCAAGCAAGAATGGATGCTATCGGATTAGTGGATGTTTCCT